>DASWYJ010000025.1:0-18683 GCA_036405035.1 Burkholderiaceae bacterium | reverse complement strand
TCGATCGATGCGGGCCGTTGCTGGCGGTTTTTCTCCAGCACCGCCACCGCCTCGTGGTGCAGGTTGAAGCGGTAGGCCAGCTCGGCCAGGCTGGTCAGTGTTTTTTCGTGGGTGGTCTGGCTGATCCCGGTGAGCAGGCGGTGGGCGGGTTCGGGCTGCTTGTCGCGCAGCAGAATCTCGGCCAGATCGAGCCGGATGGTGTTGGTGCGCTCCTCGCGCTCGGCGGCGTCGATGATGTGGGCGCACAGGTCGCGCGCCTGGCGCAGCAGGTCAAAGGCAGAGGGCAACTCGCCCAGTTCCAGCCGGTAGCGGCCCAGGCGCTGGCAGAAGGTGCGCAGCTTGTGCGGCTCGTTGGTGGCCTGCAGCTGCGCCACCACGCCGGCCACCAGCGTATCGGACTCCTCGCGTCGGCCCGCTATTTCCAGCGTGCGCACCAGGCCCAGCGGCGCCTCGAACCGGGCCGGCTCCAGCGCCATGGCCTGCCGGTAACTTTCAATTGACGGGCCGATCTGCCCTTCCATGCGCAGGCTGTGCGCCAGCTCCAGCCAGGCGCTGTAGTCGGTGGCGTCGTGCTGCAGGCACTGGCGGAAGTGGTCGATGGCCTGCGCATGCCGGCCCTGCGCCACCAGGCAGCGCGCCCAGCCCAGCCAGGCCTTGGCAAACGGCGCGTTGCTGTGCGTAACCCGCTGGTACAGCGCGGCCGCTTCGCCATATTTCCGGTCCCGGTAAAGGGCGTTGGCTTCATTGAAGCCACCGGTCCAGTCCCACGCCACAACGGCACCCCTTGGCAAAAAAGGGGCATCTGCCCCACGTCGTTCACGGCTGCCGCCAGGATTGCGGAACGCCTGCCATCCGGCACAAACAAGTGCCGGATGGGCCGCTGCCCAGCGTCAATCAACAGGAGTTTGCTACTGTAATTGCAGCAAACAGCGCCGCGGCAGCAACGGGCTCATTCGCGCCAGCCACCCCCCAGTGCGCGGTACACCGCCACCAGCGAGGTGGCCAGCCCAGCCTGCGCCTGCACCAGCGCATCGCGGGCCGCGAGCGCCTGGCGCTCGGCGTCGAGCACGGTGAGCAGATCCACCACACCGGCGTCGAGCCGCTGGCGGGCCAGCTGCGCCGCGTCTTCGGCATGGCGGGCCGCACTGGCCAGCCGGCCGGCCTGCTGCGTGGTCCGGGTGAACTGGACCAGCGCACCCTCGGTTTCCTCGAGCGCGGTGGCCACCACCAGCTCGTAGCTGGCCAGCGCCTGCGCGGCGCGGGCTTCGCTGGCGCCGATGCGCGCCCGCACGCGGCCGAAATCGAGCAGCGGCCAGCTCAGTCCGGCGCCGATGGCGAACTGCTCCGAATCCCGCTCGCCGAGCAGCGACACACGGTTGCTGGCAAAGCCCAGCAGGCCGGTGAGGCTGATGCGCGGGAACAGGTCGGCCGTGGCCACGCCAATGCTGGCGGTGGCGGCGGCCAGCTGGCGCTCGGCTACCACGATGTCGGGCCGGCGGCGCAGCAGCTGCTCGGGGGTGCCGAGCGGCAGCGCGCCCAGATCCGTGACCGGCAGCGTCGGAATCAGCTGGGGCGCTTCGAGCGCACTGGCCACCTGCCGGGGGGTCTGCGCGGTCAGCGTGGCCAGCCGGTAGGCGGCACGCGCAATGCTGGCCTGCAGCACGGGCAGGGTGGCTTCGGTGGTGTCGACCAGGCCCTGCACACGGGCGAAGTCGAGCCGGTTGCTGCGGCCCGCGTCGAAGCGGGCCTGGGTCAGGCGCAGGGCCTCGCGCTGGTTGGTCAGCGCCTCCTGCGCCACCAGCAGCCGCTGCTGCAGGCTCCGCAGCGTGATGTAGTTGCTCGCCACTTCGGCGGCCACGGCACGCTGCGCCGCATGCACGCCGGCCTGCGACGCCTCCAGCTGGGCCGAGGCGCCTTCGCTGGCGCGCCGGTTGCGGCCAAAGAAGTCGAGTTCCCAACTGGCGGTGAACCCGGCGTCATAGGCGCTGCCCTCCCGCTGGTCGCGGGTGGTTCCGGGGTACAGGTACTCGGGCTGCAGCGCACGGCCGGCATTGGCCGCCACGCCAAAGCTGGGCAGCAGCTCGGCCTGCGCGCCCCGTAGCGAGGCCCGGGCCTCCTGCAGCCGCGCCTGGGCGATGCGCACATCGCCGTTGGCGGCGAGCGCCCGCTCGACCAGCCCGTTCAGCGCGGCGTCGTTGAAGCCCTGCCAGAAGCGGGCAATGTCGGCGCCGGGCTCGGCGGCCGGGGTGGCGGCGGTGCCGGCGTTGACGAAGCTGCCATCCACTGCGGTGGCGGGCGCCCGGTAGTCGGGGCCGACGGCGCAGCCGGCCAGCACCAGGCAGGCCACGGCCAGGGGAATGGAGCGCCGCGCGGCGCGGTGCAGGAATGCGGCGGACTCAGACATAGCTGTCTCCTGCGGGAGGCTGCGCGGCAACGCGCCGGCTCCGGCGGCTGCGCAGCAGCACGTAAAACACCGGTGTGAGGAAAATGCCGAACAGCGTGACGCCCACCATGCCGGAGAACACCGCAATGCCCATGGCGCGCCGCATCTCGCTGCCGGCGCCGCTGCCCAGAATCAGCGGAATGACGCCGGCGCAGAAGGCAATCGAGGTCATCAGGATGGGCCGCAGCCGCATCCGGCAGGCATGGACCACCGCGTGGTACAGGTCTTCGCCGCGCTCTTCCAGCTCCTTGGCGAATTCCACGATCAGGATGGCGTTCTTGCAGGCCAGCCCCACCAGCACCACCAGCGCAACCTGGGTGAAGATGTTGAGGTCGCCCGGCTGCGCAAATGGCGGGAAGTGCGAGACCCACACCCCGAACAGCGCCGCCAGCACACACATCGGCACGATGGCCACGATGGCCATGGGCAGGCTCCAGCTTTCGTATTGCGCGGCCAGCACCAGGATCACCAGCACCACCGCGATCAGCATCACTGCCGCCAGGATGGGCACCTTGATGCCGGTGCCCGGCACGGTCAGGTCGCGGGTCAGGCGGTCCTGGTAGGTCAGTTCGGTCCACTCGTAGCCCATGCCGCGCGGCAGGGTTTTCTTCAGCAGCGCCTCGATCTCGGCCTCGGCCTGGCCCGACGAGAAGCCGGGATTGGCCGCGCCGTTGATGTCGGCCGACGGATAGCCGTTGTAGCGGGTCACGCGGGTCGGCCCGAAGGTGGGCTCCACCGTCATCAGCGCGTTCAGCGGCACCATCTCGCCGGCGCCGTTGCGCGTTTTCAGCGCACCGATGGCCTGGGCGTCGGCGCGGAAGGGCGCGTCGGCCTGCACGATCACCTGGTAGGTCTTGCCGAACTTGGTGAAGTCGTTCACGTACAGCGAGCCGAGGTTGATCTGCATCGTGTCGTAGATGTCGGTCAGGCGCACGCCCATCTGCTTGGCGCGGGTGCGGTCCACATTGGCATACAGCTGCGGCACGTTGATGTCGAAGCTCGAATAGGGCGTGCCGATGCTCGACTTGGGATTGCCGTAGACCTGCCCCAGCGTGCCCCAGACCGCGCCGTACAGCGCCTGTTCGCCGAGGCCACCGCGGTCCTGCACCTGCAGCTTGAAGCCGCCGGCATTGCCCAGGCCATCGACGGCGGGCGGCGGCACGACGAACATGCGCGCGCCCTGGATCTGCTGGATCGCCCCGTTGACCTGGCCGAGGATGGCGTTCTTCGACAGCTCCGGCGTGGTGCGCTTGTCGAAATCCTGCAGGCCGAAGAAGACGATGCCCTCATTGGGCGCCGCCGAGAAGCCGGCGATCGACAGGCCCGGGAAGGCCACCGAATCGACGATGCCGGGCGTCTTCAGCGCAATGGCGCTCATCTCGCGGATCACCGCCTCGGTGCGGTCGAGCGAGGCGCCGGCCGGCAGCTGCGCGATGCCGATCAGGTACTGCTTGTCCGGCGCCGGCACGAAGCCCGCCGGAAGGCGCGCGAACAGCAGCGCGGTCAGTCCCAGCAGCACCGCGTAGACGACCATCGCCAGCGACTTGCGGTGCACGATGCGGGTCACGCCACGGCCATAGCTGTCGCTGCGGCGGTGGAACCAGCCGTCAAACCAGCGGAAGAAGCGGCCAAACACCTTGTCCATCCCGCGGGTCAGTGCGTCCTTGGGCGCGTCATGCGGCCGCAGCAGGATGGCGCTGAGCGCCGGGCTGAGCGTGAGCGAGTTGAAGGCCGAGATCACGGTGGAGATGGCGATGGTGACCGCGAACTGCTTGTAGAACTGGCCGGTCAGGCCGGGTACGAAGGCCAGCGGCACGAACACCGCACACAGCACCAGCGCAATCGCGATGATGGGCCCCGAGACCTCCTGCATCGCCCGCACCGTGGCGTCGTGCGGACTGAGGCCGCCGGCGATGTTGCGCTCGACGTTCTCCACCACCACGATGGCGTCGTCCACCACGATGCCGATGGCCAGCACCAGGCCGAACAGCGTCAGGGTGTTGATCGAATAGCCCAGCAACAGCAGGAAGGCGAAGGTGCCGACGATGGACACCGGTACCGCCAGCAGCGGGATGATGGAGGCCCGCCAGGTCTGCAGGAAGATGATGACCACCAGCACCACCAGCAGCACCGCCTCGATCAGCGTGACCACCACCTTCTCGATGGAGGTCTGCACGAAGCGTGTCGGGTCGTAGACGATGCTGTAGTCCATGCCCTGCGGGAACGCGGGCTTGAGCTCCTCCATCGTGGCCCGCACCGCGTCGGACAGTGCCAGCGCATTGGAACTGGGCGCCTGGAAAACAGCGATGGCCGCGGCTTCCTTGTTGTTGAGCAGGCTGCGCAGCGCGTAGGTGTTGCCCGACAGCTCCACCCGGCCCAGATCACGCACGCGGATCAGGCCCCCGGTGGCCGGATCGGTCCGCACGATGATGTCGGCAAACTCTTCCTCGGAAGTCAGCCGGCCCTGCGTGTTCACCGCCAGCTGGAATTCGGCGCCCTTGGGCGCCGGCGGGGCGCCCACGGTTCCGGCGGCAACCTGCGCGTTCTGCTCACGGATGGCCGCCACCACTTCGCTGCTGGTGATGCCCCGCGCCGACAGCTTGCCCGGGTCGAGCCAGATGCGCATGGCGTAGTCGCCCGCGCCGAACAGCAGCACCGAGCCCATGCCGGGAATGCGCAGCAGCGCGTCGCGCACATTGAGCTGGCCGTAGTTGCGCAGGTAGAGCGCGTCGCGGCTGTTGTCGGGGCTGACCAGGTGGACCACCATGGTCAGGTTGGGGCTGGACTTCTCGGTGGTCACACCGATGGTGCGCACCACCTCGGGCAGGCGCGGCAGCGCACGGTTGATGCGGTTCTGCACCGCCGTTTCCGCCACCTCGGGGTTGGTGCCGATCTTGAACGTGACAGTCAGCGTCAGGCTGCCGTCGGCGCCGGCCTGCGAATCGAAATACAGCAGGTTCTCGACGCCGTTGATCTGCTCCTCCAGCGGCGTGGCCACGGTTTCGGAGATCACGCGCGGGTTGGCGCCGGGGAACTGGGCGCGCACCACCACCTGCGGCGGCGCAACCTCGGGATACTCGGAAATCGGCAGCTGGAACACCGCCAGCAAACCGATCAGGAAAATGAAGATCGACAGCACGCCGGCAAAACGCGGCCGGTCGATGAAAAACCGGGAGATATCCATGGGGTGTGCTCCGCTCAGCCGTGTGCAGCCGGCGCGGCCGGTGGGGGAACAATCGGCATGCCCCGTTCATCCACCTTGAGCACCTGCGGCGCCACCGCCATGCCGGGAATGATGCGCTGCAGCCCTTCGACCACCACGTTCTCGCCGGCTTTCACGCCGCCCTGCACCACCCGCATGCCGTCCATCAGCGCGCCGGGCTTGACCTCGCGGAACTGGGGCTTGCCGTCGGCCGCCACCACGTACACGAATTTCTTGGTCTGGTCGGTGCCGATGGCGCGGTCGGGCACCATCACCGCGCTGTAGGTGGTGGCGTTCTCCAGCACCAGCCGGGCCGCCAGGCCGGGTGTGAAGCGGCCCTTGCTGTTGTCGAAGCTGGCGCGCATGCGGATTGCGCCGGTCTGCGGGTTGAGCCGGTTGTCGACGAAATCGACCCGGCCCTCGTGCGGATAGCCGGTCTCGTTGGCCAGGCCCATGCGCACCTTCTGGCCGCTCTGGCCACCCTTGTCGGACTGCAGGCGCAGGTAGGTCTGCTCGCTGCCGTCGAAATAGGCGTAGACACGGCCGACGCCGGCCACGGTGGTCAGCACCGACTGGTCGTTGACCAGGTTGCCCACGGTGATGTTGGCGCGCGACACGCGGCCGGCAATCGGGGCCCGCACCTGGGTGTAGCCCAGATTGAGCCGGGCCACCTGCAGTGCGGCTTCGGCGGCCTGCAGGTCGGCCTGCGACGTGCGGGCGCCGGAGGTCAGCTGGTCGAACTCCTGCTTGGACACAGCCTGCGACTCCAGCAGCTTCTGCGCCCGCGCCACCTCGGTCTGCGCGAGCTGCTGGCGCGACCGTGTGGCCTCGATCTGCGACTGGGCCCGCGCCACCTCGGCCTCGAAGGGCCGGGGATCGATCTGGAACAGCAGATCGCCCTTGCGCACCAGGGCGCCGTCGGTGAAAGCCACCTTCTCGATGGTGCCAGCCACCCGGGGCCGCAGTTCGACGAATTCGGTCGCTTCCAGCCGGCCGCTGAATTCCTCGTGGTCGGCCACGGTGCGCTGCACGGCGGGCGCCACGCTCACGGTGGGCGCAGGCGGCGGCCCGCCCTGGGCATCGGCGCCCTTGCCACAGCCGGCCAGCAGCAGCGCCGCACACAGCGCCGTGCCCACCAGCAACGGCAGGGGTCGCGCACCGGGGGAGCCGCCACGGAAATCAGGATGGAAGTGGGACATGAGGAAGGTACCTGTAGAAAACACGGCGGCGACAGAAAACGCCGGCCCCGCAGGGCCATGCACGCCAGCCAAACCGCAATTTATATACCAGCCGGAATGGCGTGTGGTGACGAGGGTGACCCGCACCGAACCGCAGCCACGCGCGGCCCAGGGTGCTTCTTGTGGTGCTATTTCAGAACAAAACCGGCATCAGACCATCGTCATATCTGGATAGTTTGCTATGAATTTTGATAGCAGCAATGCGCCATCAGCGGGAACTGCCGCGCTTCAGGCTCCGGTAGGCCTTGTCGGCGACCGGGCCGCGGTCGGTATCGCGCAGGCCGGCACGCACATCATTGAAGGCCTGTTTGCCCACGGACGTGGGTTCGGCCCGCTGGCTATCGGCCGATTCGTCGGCTTCATGGGGGAGGCGGGCCACCCGCTTCTGGTGCTGCGTGGCCGAGGTATCGGACTTGCGTGTGCGGGCCGTTCCCGCCGGTTGCGGTGCGGGAACGGCCGACGGCGCGCGTGCGCGGGGCTTCACCATGGTGCACACGCCGGCCGCGCGGCCTCGCAATGCCTGTCGTTGCTGTTTCCGCAGGTTTCGCATGGGACCATGGCTGCTCCTTGTTGCCGCTGAACGCTGGGCTCCAGTATGGAAACAGCAGGGCCGTCTGCCTGTAGGACGGCAGCCCCCATCCGCGCCGGGGCCCGCCCCACGGTGCGCTCCCGGCCCCGCCATGGCGCCCCAAACAAGAATTGTTCTCATCTGTAATGCTACACTCCGGCACTCGCCAGCGATCCTCACGGTGGAGCCAGCCAACAACCCCCGTTTGTCCTTCGCCATGGCACCACCCGACCCCACCCCTGTCCGATACACCGCGCCCGGTTCCGGTGCGCGTGCGGACGGCGGGCGCCATGGCCCGACTGGATGTACTCCCGTTCATCCCCAGGAGCTTTCATGACACGCATCTTTTCGCAACCGCTGGGCGCCCTCACGCTGCTGGGTGCCTTGCTGGGCCTGGGCCCGGCGCAGGCCCACCATGTCTGGCTTGAACAGGACACCACCGGCGCCACGCTCTATTTCGGCGAATTTGGCGGCAACCTGCGCGAAGCCTCGCCGGGCCTGCTGGACAAGTTCGTGCAGCCCGTGGCCCAGCGCCTGGTGGCCAGCGCCGGCCAGCCCGCCGGTGTGCGCAAGACCGCCAACGGCTTTGCCATTGCCGCCCGCGCGGCACGCGGCGAATCCATCGTGGCCGAGGAGCCCGCCTACCCCGTGTCGGAGCGCAAGGAAGGTGACAAGACCATCCGCAGCATTTACGTGCCGGCGGCCCGGCTGGTGGCCGACTTTGCCCGCCAGGAGCCCCGGCTCACGCTGGACCTGGTGCCCACGGGCGAGGCCGGCAAGGAGGGCGGCGTGCAGATCCAGGCGTTCTACAAGGGCCAGCCGCTGCCCAAGGCGAAGGTGGCCGTTGTCAACGTCGCCGGCTGGTCGCAGGAGTTCCAGACCGACGAGGCCGGCAAGTTCAGTGTGAAGCTGCCCTGGCGCGGAACCTACGTGCTGGAGCTGAGCCACCGCGACACCAGCGCCGGCCAGCGCACCAATGGCGACAAGTACGACCGCGCAAGCTACGTCACCTCGCTGACCGTGCACCAGCCCGACGGGCTGCCCGCACTGGCCGCCCCGCCCGCCGCCCCACCGAACAAGGTGAACTGACAGCACACGGCCCGCACACCGCCCCAGCGGCGCTGCGCGGCCTGCTCCGACCCCGCAGCCCTTCCATGACCCACGCACCCCCCCATCCCAGCCCATCGGCACAGGCCGCCGATGCGTCCCCCTCCACCCGCCACCGCTGGCTGCCCCGTGGCAGCGAAGGCCTGCGCTACCGGCTGGGCGTGGCCAGCCGCGCGCTGGCCGCCATCGGTGGTGGCTATGCCGTCTCGGCCGCGCTGGCGGCGGTGCTGGCGCTGTACCTGCCGGTATCGCGCCCCGAAGCGGTGCTAACCGGCACGCTGGCGTCCTTCCTGGTCTATGCCGTGGCGGTGATGTGGGTGTTCGCAGCCCGCAGCGCTGCGCGGGCCTGGATGGGCCTGCTGATTCCCGGCGCTGCCCTGGGCGCGCTGCTGCTGGTGCATGGCTACGCAAGGAGCGTCACATGAAAGAAGGTTTCCGGCAGCCCATGGCCGGGCTGCACACCTACAGCGGCCTGCTGGTCGGCTGGGTGCTGTTCCTGGTTTTTGCGGGCGGAACGGCGTCGTATTTCCGGGACGAGATCACGCTCTGGATGAAACCGGAGCTGCATACCACCCGGCCGGTGCTGCCGCCGCAGGCCGAAATGGCCGGGCGCGCTGCGGCGCTGCTGCAGCAGCGCGCACCGGCCAGCCAGCGCTGGTTCATCACGCTGCCCACCGACCGGGAGCCCGGCATTCGCACCAGCTGGGCGCGTCCGCCGGAAGCCGCCGCCTCGCAAGCCGGCGGCGCGCGGCGCAACCGCTTCGAGAACGTGGTTCTCGACGCCCACACCGGGCAGCCGCTCGCCAAGGCGCGGGAGACCCGCGGCGGCGATTTCCTGTACCGCCTGCACTACGACCTGCACTACATGCCCGCGCTGTGGGCGCGCTGGATCGTGGGCTTCTGCGCGATGTTCATGCTGGTCGCCATCTTCAGCGGCATCGTCACGCACAAGCGCATCTTCAAGGACTTCTTCACCTTCCGGCCGAAGAAGGGCCAGCGCAGCTGGCTCGATGCGCACAACGTGGTGGCCGTGCTCGGCCTGCCCTACCACCTGATGATCACCTACACCGGGCTGGTCACCCTGATGTTCATGTACATGCCCTGGGGCCAGCAGGCCGCCTACAAGGAGGACCAGAAAACCTTCCAGGCCGAAATCTTCCCCGCCAGCGGGCCGCGCGACCCCAAGCCGGCCGGCGTCCGCGCCGAACTCACGCCGCTGCAGCCGCTGATGGCGCAGGCCAGCGCGCACTGGGGCGGCGCTCCGGTGGGGCGCATCACCGTCAACAACCCGAACGATGCCGCAGCCACCGTGATCCTGGCGCGCCAGGAAGGACGCGACATCTCGTCCTCCCACCCCAGCATGGTGTTCGACGGGGTCAGCGGCAAGCTGCTGTCGACCGCCGGCGAAACCCAGGCAGCGGCCGCGCAGACGCGCGGCTTGCTCTACGGGCTGCACATCGGCCGGTTCGCCGACCCGCTGATGCGCGCACTGTTCTTCCTGAGCGGCCTTTCCGGCTGTGCCATGGTGGCCACCGGCCTGCTGCTGTGGGCCGTGAAGGAGCGCCAGAAATACGCCAAGGCCGTGGCCCAGGGCGGCCGGGCAGGGTGGGCATCGCGCTTGGTCGACGGGCTCAACATCGGCGCGATTGCCGGTGTGCCGATCGCCATCGCCACCTACTTCTGGGCCAACCGGCTGCTGCCGGTCGGCATGGCAGGCCGGCCCGACATGGAGATCCAGAGCTTCTTCGTCGCCTGGGGCATGGCCACCGTCGCCGGCCTGGCCTGGCCGGCGCGGCGCATGTGGCAGGTGCAGCTGGGCATCGGCGGGCTGCTGTTTGCCGGCATTCCGCTGCTGAACGCGCTCACCACGGCCACGCACCTGGGCGTAACGCTGCCACAGGGCTTGTGGCGCGTGGCCGGCTTCGACCTGGTCTGCCTGGCGCTGGGCCTGGCGCTGCTTTCGGCCGGCGCCTGGCTGGGCCGGCGCAAGCCGGCCACCGCCAGGCGTGTGGCAGCGCCCGTGCGCACCACCGCAGCGGAGGCCATGCCGTGAGCGCAGTGCCCCTGACCGCCGCGGCGCTGTGCGCCGCCTTCTCCGGCTT
Organism: Burkholderiaceae bacterium; assembly: GCA_036405035.1. Classification (GTDB taxonomy): domain Bacteria; phylum Pseudomonadota; class Gammaproteobacteria; order Burkholderiales; family Burkholderiaceae_C; genus PCRC01. The sequence continues at coordinate 8,023 of DASWYJ010000025.1, read as the reverse complement.
CACCGCCCTCAGCCTGGCGATGGACCGCCACCACGAAGACACCTTCGGGCGCGGCACCTCGGCGGGCGCAAAGGCGCCCTGGCTGCGCTTCGGTGGCACGCTGGCGCTGCTGCTGTCGCTGGTGGCCTGCCTGGCGCTGCGGGGCGCGTCCCAGGGGTGGGTTCTGTGGTGTGGTGTGCTGACCGCCAGCGCACTGATCCTGGTGGTGCTGCTGTCTTATGCCCCCAAACCGATGCCCCAAGCCGGCATGGTCGCAGCAGCAGCCATGTTGATGGCCGGGTTGGTGAGCCTTTTGGGGCGCTAAACCCCCAAACATGTTGTCCAATAGGGCACCCGCGCGGGCCAGGAACCCTACACTTCCTGCAAACACCGCTTTCCTGTTCTTGACTCCATTGCCGATTCACCCATGAGTGCCTTCCAAACCGAACGTGTCCTGACCGTCCACCACTGGACCGATCAGCTTTTCAGCTTCACCACCACACGTGAAACCAGCTTCCGTTTCATCAACGGCCAGTTCACCATGATCGGCCTGCCGGTCAACGGCAAGCCGCTGCTGCGCGCCTACAGCATTGCCAGCGCGAACCACGAGGAAACGCTGGAATTCTTCAGCATCAAGGTCCCGGAAGGCCCGCTGACGTCGCGGCTGCAGCATCTGCAGCCGGGCGACGAACTCATCGTGGGCCGCAAGCCCACCGGCACGCTGCTGCTGCAGAACCTGCTGCCCGGCGGCACGCTGTGGCTGCTGGCCACCGGCACCGGGCTGGCGCCATTCCTGTCGCTGATCAAGGACCCGGAGACCTACGAGCGCTTCGCCCGGGTGGTGATCGTCCATGGCTGCCGCACCCAGGCCGAACTGGCCTACCGGCAGATGTTCGAGCACGAGCTGCACGAACACGAATACCTCGGCGAGCTGGTGCGCAACCAGTTGCTGTACTACCCCACGGTCACGCGCGAGAAATTCCGCAACGAAGGCCGCATCACCGAACTCATGGAGTCCGGCAAGCTGTACAGCGACCTGAACCTGCCGCCGATCTCCGTCGAGAACGACCGTTTCATGATCTGCGGCAGCCCCGCGATGCTGCGCGACCTCAAGATCATGCTCGAGGAAAAGGGCTACGAGGAAGGCAACATGCAGCACGCAGGGCATTTCGTGGTGGAGCGCGCCTTCGCCGAGCGCTGAAGGCTGTGGCAGCCCGCGCCGCGCCGGCCGTGCCGTAAGATGCGGCCGGTTGTGAACTGGAACGGGAGCACGCCATGCCGTACATGCTGTTGATCAACGAGCCCCGGGGCCAGCGGCAGGACCGGGGCCTGCCGGACGGGCAGGCCGTCTATGCACGCATGCTGGAATTCACCGAGAACCTGAAGGCGCGTGGCCTGCACATGGCCAGCGATTCGCTGCGGTCCGACAACGAGGCCGTGCGCCTCACGGTGCGCAACGGCAGGCAGAGCGTCATCGACGGCCCGTTCACCGAGGCCAAGGAAATGGTGGGCGGGTTCTTCCTGCTGAACTGCGCCAGCCGCGAGGAGGCGCTGGCCATCGCCGCCACCTGCCCCGCCGCCGAATGGGCCACCGTGGAAGTGCGCGAAACCGGCCCCTGCTACATCCCCTGAGGCTGGTGCGCGCTCAGCGCACCACCGCGTAATTGACGGGCAGCCACTGGTAGCCCTTGCCATTGGCCAGCAGCCGGCCAATGCCCGGAAACGACAGGTGCGCCCCCGCCACCAGATAGCCCTGCCGGGCGGCCTCGGCATAGGCCCGCTTGCGCTCCGCAGCGGCGGACCTGGAGTGGGAGTCGAACTGGATCGTCACCGCCGGATCGGCGAACTGCACCGCTGCCACGTGCATCAGGTCCCCCCACAGCACCAGCTTCTCGCCCTTGCTTTCCACCACGTAGATGCTGTGGCCGGCCGTGTGGCCATGGCTGGCGACGGCCTTGATGCCGGGCACCAGGTCGGTGTTGCCGGAGAAGGGCTTGAACTTGCCGGCTTTCACATAGGGATTGAGCGACGCCATCGCGCCCTGGAAGAAGCCCTTGGCATCGGCCGGGGCCTTGTCGAGGTTGGCCTGGCTGAGCCAGAAGTCGGCATCGGCCTTGTCGGCGCGCACCACGGCGTTGGGAAAAGCCCGCTGGTCGCCGGCCATCAGGCCGCCCACATGGTCGGGGTGCATGTGGGTGATGTAGATCTCGTCCACCTGCTCGGGCTGGTAGCCGGCGGCCTTCAGATTGGCCAGCAGCTTGCCGAGCGTGGGGCCGAACAAGCCGGCCGCACCGGTATCGACCAGTACCAGCTTGGCGCCGGTATTGATGAGGTAGCCATTGACCGAGGTTTCCAGCGGACTCTTCAGGCCGTGCCGTGCCAGCGCGGCGTCGACCTTGGCTGGTGTGGTGTTGGTCAGCAGCGTGTTGACCGGCAGCGCCACCGTGCCGTCGGACAGCGCGGTGATCTCGAAGTCGCCCAGCATCATGCGGTAGTAGCCGGGCGCCATGGTCTTGGCCAGCGGCGCGGCGGCATGGGCCGGCACCGCCAGCAGGCCGAAACCGGCGGCCGCAGTGGCCAGCGCCAGCGCGCCGGCACGCACGCAGCGGGGCAACACGGTGCATACGGGAAATGGCATGGTCATCGGGTGATCTCCTCGAAAAACGCAACAGGAAGGACGCGGCAGCAGCTGCCACGGCGAAGCAGTATGCCGCCTCCGGCGGTTCCGTGCGCACGCGGCGGCCCGGCAACGGCGCTCTGGCGCCAGCGGCGCCGGCCCTGTATGCTTTCGGGATATGCGCAATCCCCTGTCCCGCACCGCCGCCTCCGGCCTGCCGGGCCTGCGCTGAACCCTGTCCAGAGATTTTCCATGTCGTACATCCTCGACGCCCTCAAGCGCGCAGAGTCGGAGCGTGAGCGCGGCAGCATTCCGGGCCTGCACACCCAGCAGGTCTTGCCGGGTGCGCCGGGCACCGCGGCCGCCTCGGCCGGCCAGGCCTATCTGCTGCCGGCAGTGGGCATCGTGGTGGTGATCCTGGGTGCCATCGGGCTGTACCTGTTCGCGCCGGTATCGCTGCGGCTGAACGTGCATGGCCCCCAGGCTGCGGCGCCCGCCACCACGCCGCTGCCGGCACCGCAAATCAGCGCGCTGACCGCCGTTCCCGACAGCGTCCGCGTGCCGGAGGCCGCCTCCACACCGCCGGCTGAACCGGGCAGCAGCGGGCGCAAGGCCGCCGACACCGCCGAAACCCGCGCCGCCGCGCGCCGCGCCCGCGACGATGCCCCGCCGGTACCCAAGGCGCCCGAGCCCCGCATCTACAGCGTGGCCGAACTGCCCGACACCGTTCGCCTGGAACTGCCCCGGCTGGTGGTGGGCGGCTCCAGCTACTCCACCAATCCGGCGCTGCGCATGCTGATGATCAACGGCCAGATGTACCAGGAGAAGGACCAGCCGGCGCCCAACCTGCAGCTCGAGCAGATCCGCCAGGGATCGGCGGTGCTGAAGTACAAGGGGTACCGGTACAAGATCACCTACTGAGGCGCACCGCACCGCCATGCACCGTTTCACGAAGCCCCGCCGCCACCGCAGCCGGGCTTTTTGCATGGCGGCCGGCGTCCTACACCCCGGGCCGCGCGTTCTCCTACACGCGGCGCGGGCCTGCGCTCCTACCATGGCGCATTGCCCGCTCCCCGCCCGCACGCCCCATGCACACTGATCCCACCCCCCGCCTGTCGCGCGCGGCCGATGCCGAGGGGGCGGAGCACGCCGGAGGCGTGGCGCTGGAAGGCGCATGGACGGTGGCCCAGTTCGCGCAGCCGGCGGTCTGGCGGACCATCAGCGCGGCGCTGGACGGTGTGCCTGCCGACACCGCCTGGGACCTGCGGAACCTGCAGCAGCTCGACCACGTGGGTGCCCAGCGGCTGTGGGACCACTGGGGCGGGCAGTGGCCCGCCGCGCTGGAAGCCGAGCCGGCGCAGCGCGCGGTGCTGGAGCGGGTGGCAGAGTTCAGCGCCTGCCCGCAGCGGGCCCACACACCCGCGTGGGTGGCCGGGCTGGCTGCCCTCGGGCGCGCACCCGCCCAGATGCTCGACCATGGCCGCGACCTGCTGGCGCTGGTGGGCGGGCTGCTGCTGGACGTTCTGCGCTTTGCCGCGCGCCCCCGCAGCGGGCCCTGGCGCGACATCTCGGGCCACCTGTACCGCATTGGCGCCACGGCGCTGCCCATCACGGCGCTGGTGGGGTTTCTGGTCGGCGTGGTGCTGGCCTACCTGATCTCGCAGCAGCTGCGGCAGTTCGGCGCCGATGCCTTCATCGTCAACATCCTGGGTGTCTCGCTGATCCGCGAGCTCGGGCCAGTGCTCGCGGCCATCCTGCTGGCGGGGCGTTCGGGCTCGGCCATCACCGCGCAGATTGGCGTGATGCGGGTGACCGAGGAGCTCGACGCGATGCGGGTGCTGGGTATTGCGCCGGGCTTCCGGCTGGTGATGCCGCGTGCGCTGGCGCTGGCGGTGGTGATGCCGCTGATCAGCGTCTGGACCACGCTGTCGGCGCTGCTGGGCGGCATGCTGGCCGCGTGGCTGACGATGGATGTCGGCCCGGGCTTTTTCGTCGATGCGCTGCCGCGTGCGGTCTCGATCAGCAACCTCTGGCTGGCCACCGCCAAATCGGTGGTGTTCGGCCTGCTGATCGCGCTGGTGGCCTGCCACTTCGGCCTGCGCGTGAAGCCCAACACCCAGAGCCTGGGCGAGGGCACCACCTCCTCGGTGGTCAGCGCGATCACGGTGGTGATCCTGGTCGATGCGCTGTTTGCGGTGCTGTTCAAGGGAGTGGGCATATGAGCGGCGCCGTGCCCGACGCGGTGGTGGAAATCCGCCAGCTCCGCACGGCCTTCGGCCCGAAGGCGGTGATCCACGACCGGCTCGACCTGACGGTGGCGCGCGGCGAGATCGTGAGCCTGGTGGGCGGCTCGGGCACCGGCAAATCGGTGCTGCTGCGGCAGATGCTGGGACTGGAGCAGCCGGCGGCGGGCGAGGTCACGGTGCTGGGCCAGCCAGCGGCGCAGCTGGGCCGGCGCGGCGCCGCCAGCCGGGTGGGCATGCTGTTCCAGCAGGGCGCACTGTTCTCGGCCTTCACCGTGCTGGAAAACATTGCCTTCCCGCTGCGCGAGCTGGGCACACTGCCGCCGGCGCTGGTGCGCGACGCGGCCATGGTGAAGCTGCAGATGGTGGGGCTGGGGCCGGAGCAGGCCTACAAGATGCCGGCGGATCTGTCGGGTGGCATGGTCAAGCGGGTGGCGCTGGCGCGCGCGCTGGTGATGGACCCGCCGCTGCTGCTGCTCGACGAACCCACCGCCGGGCTCGACCCGGAAAGCGCCGACAGCTTCTGCGCGCTGCTGGCCTCGCTGCACCGCGACATGGAGCTCACCGTGGTGATGGTCACACACGACCTCGACACGCTGTTCACGCTGAGCACCAGCGTGGCCGTGCTGGCCGACCGCACGGTGGTGATCCACGGCACGCCGCAGGAGGTGGTGGCCTTCGACCACCCCTTCATCGAGACTTTTTTCCGCGGCGAACGCGGACGGCGCGCGCTGGCACCGCTGCGCGACATTGGGAGAAACTGAGATGGAAAACAAATCGCACGCGCTGCTCGCCGGTGCCTTCGTGCTGCTGGTCACGGCGCTGCTGGCCGGGCTGGCGGTCTGGCTCACCCGCGACACCACCGAGCACCACCTGTACGCGCTCTCCACCGGCGAGCCCATCAGCGGCCTGCAGGTGCAGGCCGCGGTGCGCTACCGCGGCGTGCCGGTGGGCAAGGTGGAGTTCATCGGCTTCGACCCCAAGACGCGCGGCAACGTGCTGGTGCGGCTGGCCATCGAGGAGGGTGCACCCATCACCACCGCCACCTTTGCCACCATCGCCTCGCAGGGCGTGACCGGGCTGGGCTTCGTGCAGCTCGACGACGATGACGCCCAGGCCGACCGCGCCACGCCACTCACCCCCAACGACAGCGACCCGCCGCGCATTCCGCTGCGACCGGGCTTCCTGGACAAGCTCAAGGACCAGAGCGAGCTCATCCTCGACCAGATGGAGCGCGCCAGCACCCGCCTCAACACCCTGCTGGGCGACGACAACCAGAAGGCACTGGTGGGCGCGGTGCAGCAGATGGGCCAGGCGGCCGGCAACATCAACAAGCTCGCGCTGCGGCTGGACAGCACGGTGACGCAGCGGCTCGACCCGGCGCTGGCCGGCTTCAACCGCACCACCAGCGACGTGAGCAAGGCCGCCAGCGACATCAGCGCCGTGGCCGGGCGCCTGGGCGAACAGGACGGCGCCATCGACCGCCTGGCCACTGCCAGCGACGCACTGGCCCGCAGCGCGCAGAACTTCAGCGCGGTGACACTGCCGCGCGTGAACCGCGCCACCGACGAAGTGACCCGCGGCGCACGCCAGGTCAACCGCGCTGCCAACGCGCTGGGCGACAACCCGCGTTCGCTGCTGTTTGGCAGCCGGCCGCCGGCGCCCGGCCCGGGCGAGCCCGGCTTCACGGCCCCCCCGGCCGCCCCCTGAACCTTGACTGCGCAGGCATATGTTATGAAAACAATAGCAAACTATTCAGCAATGGCGCTGGCCAGCGCCCGATTTTTCTTGAAATTCAGCCCCGTGCGGCATCTGGCGGCCATGGGCCTGTTGCTGGCGCTCAGCGGCTGCGCGGCACTCACCGGGGGCGGCAACCCGCCCGTACGCGCCACGCTGTACGACCTGGGCGCGCCGCTCCGCCTGGCCGACGGCGCCGCGCCCACCCTGCCGCCACTGGCGCTCGGCGACGTCGATGCATCCGCCGCGCTCGACACCCAGGCGGTGCAGTACCGCCTGGCCTATGCCGACGCCCAGCAGCCCCGGCCCTATGCACAGGCGCGCTGGAGCATGCCGCCTTCACAACTGCTGCGCCAGCGCCTGCGCGAGGCGCTGAGCCAGCACCGCGCACTGCTCAACCCCGGCGAGGCCGGCGTGCAGCGCACGCTGCGCATCGAGCTGGACGACTTCAGCCAGCGCTTCGACGACGCCACGCGCAGCAGCGGCGTGGTGCGGCTGCGGGCCACGCTGGTCGACACCAGCGGCCGCACCGAAAAACTGCTGGCCCAGCGCAACTTCGCACTCGAGCACCCCGCCACCAGCGCCGACGCGCCCGGCGGCGTGCGGGCCCTCGCCAAAGCCACCGACGCCACCATTGCCGCCATCGAGCAGTGGCTGCGCGCCCAGCCCTGAGCCGGTGAACACGCTCCGGGCGTGCCTGCGGCAGCCGGCCGGCTACGCAGCGCTGCGCCGCCGGAACATGCCGTAGCCGTCCATGTGCAGCACCTTGTCGCCGTGCTGGTTGTACATGTTCCAGTGGGTGCGCACCAGACCCACGTCGGGCCGGCTGCCCATGGGGCGCGACTCGACAATGGTGTGCTCCAGCCGCAGCGTGTCGCCGGGGTAGACCGGCTTGAGCCATTTCAGGCTCTCCAGCCCGGGCGAACCCAGGCTGGAGGAGCGGCTGAGGAAGTGCGTGACCATGAGGCGCATGGCCATGGAACAGGTGTGCCAGCCGCTGGCGCACAGGCCGCCGAACAGCGAGGCCTTGGCCGCTTCGCCGTCCACATGGAAGGGCTGCGGATCGAACTGGCGGGCAAAGGCCACGATCTCCTCGGCGGTCGGGCTGATGGTGCCGAGGTCGCGCGTGCTGCCAACCTGCAGGTCTTCCCACCAGTAGTCGATGGTCGGGGTGGAGGGGGAGGTTGTCATGGGGCTCCTTTCAGCGGCCGCCGGCCACTTCGATGCTGCTGCCGGTGGTATAGCTCGATGCGTCGGACAGCAGCCACAGGATGGCCTGCGCCACTTCCCCGGCCGTGCCGGCGCGCTGCATGGGCAGCTGCGGCGCGAGCTGGGCCACACGCTCGGGCTGGCCGCCGGAGGCATGGATGTCGGTGGCGATGATGCCGGGCCGCACCGCGTTCACGCGGATGCCTTCGGCCGCCACTTCCTTGCCCAGGCCCAGCGT
>DASWYJ010000024.1:0-11478 GCA_036405035.1 Burkholderiaceae bacterium | reverse complement strand
GGATACAGCTGTTGGTTATTTGCCGGAATGGCCTGGGTTGGCAGGTATTCATTGGCCACTGGCGCATTGCGGTTCGGTGCTTGTGGATTTCATACCACGTAATTGGAATGAAAAACGTCAAAAATCGGTACTGAAACAGCCAATGGCGTGCAATGAATCACGCCCACCATGCTGGCGGCTGATTGCTTAGGGAGTAGGCCTGGAAGCATCCGATGGTATTTTTTTAATGCTCCTGCCATTAATTCCTGCGCATGCCTGCAATGGGATTACATCTAAACAATTAAAAACATTCGGAAAATTCCGAAGAAATAAGGAGATAAGCGTTAATCATAAAATGCGTGCGAATTCCTGCGCATGCACCCGCTGTCGTTGAGATGCAGTCTTTGGCTCTATATCATTTGTTACGTTTCAAGCGTGTTCTTGCACGCACGTACAAATATTGGACCCATTGCCATGCAGGAAAAATACGAAATTTCAAGCGATGATTTGCTGACTTCGGCGACCGCCAGCCAGCCCCATGACCGGCACGAAAACCTCGACACCCTGAGCACCGCGCCGCGCGACGCCGCCGGGCTGGGCGTGATCACCACGGCCTCCCCGGGTGTGGAAGTGGTGCGGGGCAACGAACGGATTGCGGTGCAGGGCAAGCAGGCCCTGCTGGCCGGCGACCGGGTGGTGGTGCCGCCGGAAGGCTCTGCCGATGTGGTGTTTCCGGGCCGCCAGCCCAACGAGATGCCGCTGAGCGGCAAGCTCACCGGCGGCAGCGAAGCCGTGGTTGGCCTGAAAGCCACCGCGCCGGGTGAGCCGGAACAGCTGCTGGTGGACCTGGTGGCTGGCGACCTGGTGATGGACGGCGCCGACGCCGCCACCAAAGCTACTTCGCTGGCCGTCAAGAAAGCGGCCGTTGGCGGTGTGGCTGCCGGCCTGTTCGACAACGGCCTGCTCGCCGCCGCGCTGGCCCTGGGCGGCCTGGCTGCACTGGCAGCCGGCAATGACGACGACGATGACGGCGGTGGCTCCACCAATCCGCCGCCCCCCCCGCCCCCGCCTCCGCCTCCGCCGCCACCCCCCCCTCCGCCTGCTGCGGCAGGCAACGGCCTGCTCGATCCGGCTGCGGTGGTGGTCGACAACCTCACCGACGCGCTCTCCACCGGGGTGCTGGCCGGCACCGGGCTGGCCGCGCTGGTTCAGCCGCTCGACGGGGTGGTGAGTGCCGTGACGGACACCGGCAACGCGCTGCTGGCCCCGCTGCTGGGTGACAACTTCAAGGCCGACAACCCCAACGCGCTCGACCCGGTCGACGCGCTGGCCGCCCAGCTCACGAATGGCGTGGGCGACCTGCTGGGCGGGCTGCTCGATCCGCTGCTGGGGCAGGGTGCCACAGCCACGCTGATCGCGCCGCTGAACAACCAGGTCGACTACCTGACCGATGGCGTCAACAACCTGCTGTCCGGTGACCTGCTGGGCGGGCTGCTGGGCGTGGGCCCGGACAGCAGCGGCCTGGTCGACGGGCTGGCCGGTGTGCTGGAAGGGCTGCTCGGCAGCCATGGCGGCACCGCGCCTGCGGGCGCGAGCGGCCTGCTCAATCCGGCGTCCGGCCTGGTTGACAACCTGACCGATGCGCTCGACGGCACGGTGCTGTCCAGCCTGGGGCTGGAAGGCGTGCTGCAGCCGGTGGACGACCTCGTGGCCACCATTACCACCGCCGGCAACACGCTGCTGGCGCCGCTGCTCGGCGAGGGCTTCGTGGCCAACGCGCCGAATGCGCTCGATCCGGTGGACAGCCTGGTGGCCGATGTCACCGGCGCGGCGGGCGGGCTGCTCGGCGGCCTGCTCGATCCGCTGCTGGGCGAGGGCGCGACGCAGTCGCTCATTACCCCGCTCAACACGCAGGTTGATTTCCTCTCCGACGGCGTGAACAACCTGCTCTCCGGCGCGACCGGCAGCGACAACGGCCTGCTGGGGGGGCTGCTGGGTGGCGGCCTGCTCGGCGATGCCGCCGGCGGCGGTCTGCTCGCACCCGTCACGGGCCTGCTGGGCGGCGCCGGTGGGGGTGATCTGCTGGGCGGCCTGCTGGCACCCGTCACCGGGCTGCTCGGCGGCGGTGGTGGCCTGCTGGGGGGCAGCGGCGGACTGCTGGAGAGCGCCACGGCGCTGGCACCCATCAGCAGCACCGGGGCCGCGGACGCGCTGCAGACACCGCTCGCGGGCGTGCTCGATCGCCTGGCCTGACCGATCCATTCACACACGAACGAGGAGACAAACGATGCACATGACGATCCACCACTCGGCGGCCGCCTGTCTGGTGGCGGCCCTGGCCGCCACTGCCGGCAGCGCGCACGCGGGCCCGTTCGACGACATCGAGGCCCGCCGGGCCATCGTGGAGTTGCGTACCCGCCTCGAAGCCACACAGGCCGCCCAGACGCGCCTGCTGGCCGAACTGCAGAAGTCGCGCGACGATGCGGCCAAATTCCAGGGCGCGGCGCTCGACCTCGACAGCCAGGTGCAGGCGCTGCGTGCGGAGCAGACTCGGCTGCGCGGCCAGAACGAGCAGGTCGTCCGCGACGTGGCCGAGGCGCAGCGTGTGGCGCGGGAAACGGCGCAGGCATCGGACGAGCGGCTGCGCAGGCTGGAGCCGCTGAAGGTGCAGATGGACAACAAGGAGTTCGTGGCCGAACCCGCCGAGCGGCGCGATTTCGAGAACGGCTTCGCGGCATTCCGGGCAAATGACTTCGCATCGGCCCAGCAGTCGTTTGCCGATGTGCTGCGGCGCTATCCGCAGAGCGGCTACCGGGCCGCAGCGCTGTACTGGCAGGGCAATGCGCTGTATGCGCTGCAGCGCTGCAAGGAGGCGGTGGTCAGTTTCCGCAGTTTTGTGGGTTTTGCCCCCGACCATGTGCGGGTGCCGGAAGCCAAGCTGGCCACGGCCAACTGCGAGCTGGAAATGAACGACAACGCCAGTGCCAGGCAAACGCTGGAAGAGCTGGTGCGCAGCCATCCCCGCGCCGAGGCCAGTGCGTCGGCACGCGACCGGCTGAAGGCCATGGCCTTGCAGCAGGGCCGCGGCTGACGCCACGGCCCCCTGCGCACCGGCCGGCGACCGGTCAGGTGCGCATCTGCAGCACCGGCTTGGCGGCTGCGCCCGTGCCGCTGGCCTTGCGGGGCTGCGGCGTGGTGCCGAACTCGATCTGGCCCGACAGCTGTCCGCCTTCCTCGATGACCAGCCTGCCGTAGTGGATCGTGCCGGTGACCTTGCCGGTGGCGTGGATCACCAGCTTCTCCCGCACCGTGAGGCTGCCGTCGAACAGGCCGCGAATCTCGGCGAAATCGATCTCTGCCGATCCCTTGAATGCGCCGGTTTCGGCGATGCGGATCACCCGCGAATCCATCGTGGCCTCCACCAGGCCCTCGACCACCAGCGTGTCGCAGTCGGTGATCTCCACCCCCTTGAGCTTGATGTTCGGTCCCACGGTGAGCTTGCTGCCCTCGGCCGGCTGGGCCACGTTCTGCGGCGCCTTGGGCGGCTCGGCGACCGGGGGTGCAGACTGGGGCTGCGCGGTGGCCTGGCCCTGCGACAAGCCCGTGGCGGTACCGCGCAGGCCGAAGCCGTCGTTTTCGCGTTTGTTGAAGAAGGGGGATTGGATGGCCACGGTACGTCCTTTGCAAAAAGAAACCGATGGTACGGAGCGCAGCACCGCGAAGCTGCGGTGGGGATGCAATATCTGTAACGAAAAAAGTGGAGCAGCGCCGCCAGCAATGGCGCGGGGCCGTACGGTTTCTGGCGGGTCATCCTGCAGCATCCGTCCGGGCGGCCGACAATGGGGCGAAATGCTGCGCACCGGCGCGCGCGGCGCATGCCGCTGAAAGGAAACCGTGATGCCTGCCACCCTGTCCGGAGCGCCGCTGCCGGCGCTGTTTGTCTCGCATGGGGCACCGCTGTTCGCCGTGGATGCGGGAAGCAGCGGGCCGGCCCTGCGGGCCTGGGGCACGGCGCTGCGGAAACGGCACGTGGTGCGCGGTGTGGTGGTGATGTCACCGCACTGGATGGCGCCCCAGCCGGCGGTCATGACCCATCCCGCACCGCCCACCTGGCACGATTTTGGTGGCTTCCCGCCGGCGCTGTATGCCTTGCAGTACGCGGCTCCGGGGGATCCGGCGCTGGCGGAGCGGGTGGCCGCACTGCTGGCCGTCGACGGCCTGCCGGTACAGCACGACGGCCAGCGGCCACGCGACCACGGGGCCTGGGTGCCGCTGATGCACCTGTTCCCCGAGGCCGACATTCCGGTGGTCCAACTGGCCTTGCCGGTGGGTGCAGACCCGGCTGCGGTGTTCCGCATGGGCCGCGCGGTGCGCAGCCTGCGCGACGCCGGCGTGCTGCTGATGGGCACTGGCAGCATGACCCACAACCTGCGCGAGTTCTTTGGCGGCATGCCGCCCATCGACAGCCCGCCCGCACCCTATGTGACCGCCTTTGCGCGCTGGGTCGAGGATGCCGTGGTGCGCAACGACCGGGAGGCCCTGCTCGATTACCGGAGCCGCGCACCCGATGCGGTGCGTGCCCATCCGGAGGACGACCATTTCCTGCCGCTTTTCTTTGCGCTCGGTGCATCCGACTGGGCCGGGGGCGACGCTGTTGCGCCGGCGTACATCAGCCGCGAGGTGATGTACCGGATGCTGGCCATGGATGCGTTTGCGCTGCCCGCTGCGGCAGCGCTTTCTCAGGCGTAGTCCGCCACCGGGATGCAGCTGCAGAACAGGTTGCGGTCGCCGTAGACGTTGTCGATGCGGCCCACCGGCGGCCAGTACTTGCCGTGCCGCAGTGCCGGCAGCGGAAAGGCGCCCAGCGCGCGCGGATAGGGGTGTTCCCAGCCCTCGCCGAGCAGGCTGGCGGCGGTGTGCGGCGCGTGTTTCAGCGGGTTGTCGTCGCGCGGCCATTCCCCGCGCTCGATGCAGGCGATCTCGCCCCGGATGGCGACCATGGCCGCAATGAAGCGGTCGAGTTCGGCGAGCGTTTCGCTTTCGGTGGGCTCGACCATCAGCGTGCCGGGCACCGGAAAGCTCAGCGTGGGCGCGTGGAAGCCGTAGTCCATGAGCCGCTTGGCCACATCCTCGGCGGTGACGCCGCTGGTCTCCTTCAGCGGCCGCAGATCGAGGATGCACTCGTGCGCCACATGGCCGTTCTCGCTGGCATACAGCGTGGGGTAGTGCTCCTGCAGCCGGGCGCTGATGTAGTTGGCGCTCAGGATGGCCACTTCGGTGGCGGCCTGCAGGCCTTCGGCGCCCATCATGCGGCAGTACATCCACGAGATGGGCAGCACGCTGGCATTGCCCAGTGGCGCGGCTGAAATGGCCCCCACCACCGGGTTCTGCATGGCCGAAGCCGAGCCGCCTGCCGTGGCGTGGCCCGGCAGGAAGGGCGCGAGGTCGGCCACCACACACACCGGGCCCACACCGGGGCCGCCGCCGCCGTGCGGGATGCAGAAGGTCTTGTGCAGGTTCAGGTGGCTCACATCGCCGCCAAATTCACCCGGCGCGGCCACGCCGACCAGCGCGTTCATGTTGGCGCCATCGACGTACACCCGGCCACCATGCTGGTGGACCAGGCCACACAGCTCCTTCACGCGTGCCTCGAACACCCCATGGGTGCTGGGGTAGGTGATCATGACGGCGGCGAGCTTCTCGCTGTGCTGCACGCATTTGGCGCGCAGGTCGTCCATGTCGATGTTGCCCTGCGCGTCGCAGGCCACCACCACCACCTGCATGCCCACCATCTGGGCGCTGGCGGGGTTGGTGCCGTGGGCGCTGCTGGGAATCAGGCAGACGTCGCGGTGCGTGTCGCCCCGCGATGCGTGCCAGGCCTTGATGACCAGCAGGCCGGCGTATTCACCCTGCGAGCCGGCATTGGGCTGCAGGCTGATGGCGGCATAGCCGGTGGCCTGGCACAGCCAGTCGCGCAGCTGGCGGTCGAGTTCGGCGTAGCCCTGCAGCTGCTCGGGCGGCGCAAACGGGTGGATGTTGGCAAATTCGGGCCAGGTCACCGGCAGCATTTCGCTGGTGGCGTTGAGCTTCATGGTGCAGCTGCCCAGCGGAATCATGCTGCGGTCGAGCGCCAGATCCTTGTCGCTCAGCGCCCGGATGTAGCGCAGCATGCCGGTTTCGGAATGGTGGGTGTTGAACACCGGGTGCGACAGGAAGGCGCTGCTGCGGCGCAGCTCCGCCGGAATCCGTGGCGCCGTGCCGGCTTCCATGTCGCGCCAGCGCGGCATGGGCTTGCCTTCCTTGACGAAGAAGGACCACAGCATCTCGATGTCGCTGCGGGTGGCGGTTTCGTCGAGCGCAATGCCGAGGTGGTTCTTCAGCCGGTGGCGCAGGTTCACGCTCGACTGCTGTGCGCGCGCGTAGATGGTGTCGGTGGCGCCGCCGGTGTGGATGGTCAGCGCGTCGAAGGCCTGGCTGTTGCTGATGCGGTAGCCCATGAATTCCAGGCCCCGCGCCAGGATGGCGGTGAAAGTGGCCACCCGGGTGGCGATGCGTGTCAGGCCCTGCGGTCCGTGGTACACCGCATACATGCTGGCCAGCACGGCCGGCAGCACCTGCGCGGTGCAGATGTTGGAGGTGGCCTTTTCACGGCGGATGTGCTGCTCGCGGGTTTGCAACGCCAGCCGATAGGCCGGGTTGCCATGCGCATCGACGCTCACGCCGACCAGCCGGCCCGGCAGCGAGCGCTTGAAGCTGTCGCGGCAGGCCAGGTAGGCCGCGTGCGGGCCGCCGTTGCCCATGGCCACGCCGAAGCGCTGGGTGCTGCCCAGCACGATGTCGGCATCGAACTCGCCGGGCGGCAACAGCAGCGTGAGTGCCAGCAGATCGGCCGCCACACACAGCGCCGCGCCCATGGCATGGGCATGGCCGGCGAGTGGCCGCAGGTCGTGCACCATGCCGGTGGTGCCGGGGTACTGCGCCAGCACACCGAAGAAATCACCGCTGGCCATGAGCTGCGGCAGCGTGGCGGTGGCCGAACTCACCTTGACCGTGATGCCCAGCGGCGCGGCCCGGGTCTGCACCACCTCGATGGTCTGCGGGTGGCAGTCGCCGGCGACGAGGAAGACGTTGCTGCTGCTTTTGACACTGCGCTTGGCGAGTGTCATGGCCTCGGCGGCGGCGGTGGCTTCGTCGAGCATGGAGGCGTTGGCGATGGCCATGCCGGTGAGGTCGCAGACCATGGTCTGGAAATTGGCCAGCGCTTCCATGCGGCCCTGTGAAATCTCGGCCTGGTAGGGCGTGTAGGCGGTGTACCAGGCGGGGTTTTCGAGGATGTTGCGCTGGATCACGCCTGGCGTGTGGGTGCCGTGGTAGCCCATGCCAATGAAGCTGCGGTAGACCTTGTTCTTCACCGCGATGGCCTTCAGCTCGGCCAGCGCGGCGGCCTCGGTGGTGGCCGGCGGGATGGCCATCGGCATGCGCCGGGCGATGGCGCGGGGCACGATGCCGTCGACCAGCGCGCCCCGCGAGGCGGCCCCCACGGCGTGCAGCATCAGGGCTTCATCAGCCGGCGTGATGCCGATGTGGCGGGCGATGAATTCGCCGGAATTTTCGAGTTCGGACAGGGCGGGTGCAGACATGGGCAGGGCGTGCGGCAGGAGCGTGGGCGGGTATCAGGCGTTCTGGGCGAAGGTGGTGTAGCGGGTCTCGTCCATCAGGGCGTCGAGCTGGGCCGGTGCACTGAGTTTCACCTTGAAGAACCAGCCGGCGCCTAGCGGGTCGGTGTTGGCCAGTGCCGGGTCGCTGCGCAGTGCTTCATTGACTTCGGTGATGGTGCCGTCCACCGGCATGTACACGTCGGCCGCGGCCTTGACCGACTCGACCACACCGGCCACCTGCATCTGCGCAATGGTCTTGCCCACTTCGGGCAGGTCAACAAACACCACGTCGCCGAGCGCGTCCTGGGCATGGTGGGTGATGCCCACGGTGGCGATGTCGCCGTCGATCTGCAGCCATTCGTGTTCGGGGGTGTACTTGAGGCTCATGTTTTCTTCTCCAAAAAATAACAATCAGGAAAGTGGATTCTGGCGTGTGGCGCGGGGCCGGGCTCAGCCCCGGTGGTAGCGGTGGGGCACGAAGGGCAGCGCCACCACTTCCATGGGCACCGGCTTGCCGCGCACCAGGGCATTCACGCGGCTGCCTGCAGCGGCGTGGGCGGATGGCAGGTAGCCCAGTGCAATGGGGCGGTCCGCAGTGGGGCCGAGCAGGCCGCTGGTAATGGTGCCGATGGGGGCGCCGCCGGCATCGTGCAGCGGCGCGGGTTCGCGCACCGGAATACGCTCCAGCGCCACCAATCCCACGAGTTTTCGGGCTGTGGCCAGCGTCCCTGCTGGCAGTTGTGCTATTACTTTGGAAGCGCCCGGAAACCCGCCCTCGCGCGCACCACCGGCACGGCGTACCTTCTGGATGGCCCACTGCAGATTGGCCTCGACCGGCGTGGTGGTGGTGTCGATGTCGTTGCCGTACAGGCACAGGCCGGCTTCCAGCCGCAGCGAATTGCGGGCGCCCAGGCCCACCGGCTTGACTCCGGGCCGGGCCAGCAAGGCTTTGGCCAGTGCTTCCGCATGGGTGGCGGGCACCGAGATCTCGAAACCGTCTTCGCCGGTGTAGCCGCTGCGGGTGATGGTGAGCGCGTGGCCCTCCCACACGAAGGCGCCACCGGTCATGAACACCAGCCGTTCCACGCCCGGCACCAGGGCCTGCAGCACCGTGGCGGCCAGCGGCCCCTGCAGCGCGAGCAGGGCCAGATCGGGCCGCGGGGTCACGCTGCAGCGGTGGCCGATGCGGGCCTGGATGTGGGCGATGTCTGCCGCCTTGCAGGCACCATTGACCACCACGAAGATGTCGTCGGGCCGGCGCAGGAACATCAGGTCATCGAGGATGCCGCCATCGTCGTCCAGCAGCAGGCCGTAGCGCTGTTTGCCGACCGGCAGGTCGATCACATCCATGGGGATCAGCGATTCGAAGGCCGCTGCCGCGTCGGGCCCGCTCAGCGTGAGCTGGCCCATGTGCGACACATCGAACAGGCCGGCAGCGGCGCGGGTGTGGCGGTGTTCGGCCATCAGGCCTTCGGGGTACTGCACCGGCATGCTGTAGCCGGCGAAGGGCACCATGCGGGCGCCCAGCGCGTGGTGCAGCGCGGTAAGCGGCGTGGTCAGCAGGGTGGCGGTAGTGGTGTTCAACGGCATCTCCGGTCGGCATTCATCCAGCAGGGTCTTGCAACCTTGCGCGAGCCGCCGCTGTCCGCTTTACCTGAGAGATTCACCCGGCTGCATGTGCAGGCTTGGGGCTTGCTCCTTCGGTGGGCGCCGCCTGTACCAGGCAGGGCCTCTCTCCAGTGGGGTGTGCCCGATTTGCATCGGGCGTTTTGCCAGTCCGTTTGCCTGAGCGTTCAGGCCGCCGCGAAGGGGGCCGTGCGCCGTCGGCGACGCAATGAAGCGTGCTCTCCTGACAGCGCCAGTTTACCCGGAAACCAGGGTGTCTTCGGGCGGCAACAGCATCGCGATGCGTTCGCTGATCGAATCGGCCCGCGCGAAGCCGGCGATCTTCTCGATCTCGTCGAGCATGCGGCGCGATTCGTCCAGCATGGCCTCGCGGTCGCGCGCCTGCCGCAGGCCCTCGCGGATGCGCATGGCGAGTTCCGGATCGCGGCGGGCAAACATGCGCTCGCAGACGTCGAACAGGAACATGCGGGTGGTGGCCAGCGAGCGTTTGCCCTCGAAGCTGTCGCTGCCCCGGCCGCTGTTGCCGGGTTCTTCCTTTGCGGCTGGCGGGGGCCGGATGGGTGCGGATGCCACCTGCACCGGCTCCAGGTAACCGGACTGCAGCAACTGCTGGACCAGCGGGCCGGCGCTGTCGCCCAGTACCGCCGCCATGTCGGCGAGCGACTTGTGTCCGTCGGCCATCAGCAGCAGGCTGCGCTCCCGCAGGCCCAGGGTGCGGATGCCGGGTTGCAGTTCGGCGCGCGCCTTGTCGGTTTTTTGCAGCAGCATGGGGTTCAATCAGACGGGGAGCAGTGTGGCCGCCGGATATGACAATACTGTGAATGCCCCCGCGGGGCCGGTGCGGCGCGTGTCCTAGCCCGGTCCGGGCCGGGGGGCACCACCGCCAGGGGCGCCGTGGCGCGGGCAGTGGGCCTGCGGGCACGGGGCCTCGCCGAAATGGGGGCAGCGGTGGTCATCACACAGCAGGCGGTCTGCGGCGCTGTCCCATACCCCCCCGTCAATCGGCGGTTTTCCCTGCTGGAAACCCATGCCCGCGAGGATGCTGGCCGGGTCGGTCTTCGGCATCGGGGTGGCCAGATGCATGTCGTAGATGGCGTCCATCTGCGGCTCCAGCACCAGCAGCCCGAGCAGGCGCACACCCGCCATGGCGCCGGATTCCGGGCCAGCGGCGCCGGTGGCCGGTGGCTCCAGCTGGAACTCGAAAACCGCTGACTGCAACTGCGCTGGCGGCCCGGAAAACCGCAGCGTGACCGGCGGCATGGCGGGGTGGCTGGCCAGCATGCGGGCCAGCACCGTGGAGATGACGGGCGGCAGGTGGGGCGCGTCGGCGCGCCGGTCGGCAAACAGCTGCAGGCTGAAAGCGATTTCCGGCGCGTCGTCTGCCAGCACGTGGCCCTGGGCGGCGAACAGCGCCATGTCCGGTGCCACCATGCTGCCGGGCGGCAGCGGGGCCGTGGAGGCCGGAATGGTGGCGGGGGGAGTGTGGCTGTCCACCGGCATGGCTGCAGCCGGTGTGCGGGGGATGGGGAGCTGCAGGCCGGTCAGGGTTTCAATCACTGCATGGGCCCATTGCAGGGTGGCCGGTGTGGCAGGCCCGCCGAGCTGGCGGGCTGCCGCCGACAGCGTGAGCAGCGTGCCGCTGACGGCGGGCGGAAAGGCGCGCCGTGTGGCAGGCCCGGTGGCCGCAACCGGCGTGACCGGTGCAGTGGCCCCATCCAGCGGCGAGGGCGCGCTGCCGGCATCCTGCGTGCCGCCCAGCGGCCCCACCCCTTGCGCGGCCTGCGCGGCAGCCAGCCGGGCCAGCGTGTCGGGGTGGATTTTCATGCGGTGCTGCGCATGCCGGGTCGGCGCGGAGGAACCGCTGGCGCTTACATGCCCGCGTAGTTGGGACCGCCGCCGCCTTCGGGCGTGACCCAGACGATGTTTTGCGTCGGGTCCTTGATGTCGCAGGTCTTGCAGTGCACGCAGTTCTGCGCGTTGATCTGCAGGCGGTCGGTGTTGTCGGCGTTCTTGACGAACTCGTATACCCCGGCGGGGCAGTAGCGCGCCTCCGGTCCGGCGTACTTCGCCAGGTTGATGGCGACTGGCACCGCAGCGTCTTTCAGCGTCAGGTGGGCCGGCTGGTTTTCCTCGTGGTTGGTGTTGCTGATGAACACACTGCTCAAGCGGTCGAAGGTGAGCTTGCCGTCCGGCTTCGGATAGACGATGGGCTGGC
>DASWYJ010000023.1:0-5294 GCA_036405035.1 Burkholderiaceae bacterium | reverse complement strand
GCGGGCGATGGTGGCGATTTCGGCCATGGTCTACCTTTACAGCTCGGTCTTCAGGCGGCCCAGCAAATCGGCGTGCACCGAGGCATTGACCTCTTTGCGCAGGATTTGTTCGGCACCCTTGACAGCCAGCGCAGCAACCTGTTCGCGCAGGGTCTCGCGGGCCTTGATGGACTGCTGCTCGGCTTCGACCTTGGCGGCAGCCACGATCTTGTTGCCTTCTTCCGTGGCGCGGGCCTTGGCTTCTTCAACGATGACCTGCGCGCGGCGCTCGGCATCGGCCAGGCGTGCAGCCGACTCGGTGCGCGACTTGGCCAACTCGGCTTCGACGCGGTTGTTGGCAGCCGACAGTTCCGATTTGGCCTTGTCCGCAGCGGCCAGGCCGTCAGCGATTTTCTTGGCGCGCTCGTCCAGGGCGGCAGCGATGGGCGGCCACACGAACTTCATCGTGAACCCGACCAGGATCAGGAACACGATCATCTGAATGATCAGGGTACCGGTAATGCTCACTTTTCATCCTTACCCCCGGGGTGCGCTACGCGCCCCACCAGGGAATGAATTTCGTTAATCCGGCGAAAAATTACTTCGGCAGGTTGGCGATCTGGGCCAGGAACGGGTTGGCCGTGGCGAACCACAGGGCGATACCGGTGCCGATAATGAAAGCCGCGTCGATCAGACCAGCCAGCAGGAACATCTTGGTTTGCAGTTCGCCCATCAGCTCGGGCTGGCGTGCGGCGGATTCGAGGTACTTGCTACCCATGATGCCGATACCGATACAAGCGCCGACAGCGCCGAGACCGATGATCAGGCCGGCGGCCAGGGCAACAAAGCTGATAACTTCCATGATGACTCCTAAAGGACTTGGTTAACGAAAGGGAAAAAGAAACTCGGGGGACCTAGTGGTGGTCGTGTGCCTGGCCGATGTACACGAGCGTCAGCATCATGAACACGAAGGCTTGCAGCGTAATGATCAGAATGTGGAAAATCGCCCACGCCGTACCGGCGATGACATGGCCGATTGCCAAGCCGATGCCCGTAGCGGAAAGCGACCAGGCGCCGCCCATCAGCGCGATGAGCAGGAAAATCAGTTCGCCGGCATACATGTTGCCGAACAGCCGCATGCCATGCGAAACGGTCTTGGCAATGAACTCGATCAGCTGCATGGACAGGTTGAGCACGCCCAGAATCAGCGCAAAAATGGGATTCTTGCTGGTGCCAAAGGGTGCAGTAACGAGTTCATGCGCCCAACCGCCCACGCCCTTGACCTTGACGTTATAGACCAGACACACCACGAGCACCGAAACCGAGAGACCCATGCTCACCGACAGATCGGCGGTGGGAACCACACGCAGATAGGCATGGTGCGGATCGTGACCGGCGGCGCCGTAAATGGCCTCCCAGGCCAAAGGCAGCAGATCAACCGGCAGCAGATCCATGGCGTTGAGCAGGAAAATCCAGACGAACACCACCAGTGCCAGCGGGGCAACGAGCTTGCGGCTGTTGGCGTTGTGCACGATACCCTTGGCCTGCGTGTCGACCATTTCGACCAGCATTTCCACGGCAGCCTGGAAGCGCCCGGGCACACCCGAGGTGGCCTTGCGCGCCGCCAGCCACAGCAACCAGCACCCCAGAATACCCAGGGTAATGGAGAAGAACAGCGAGTCGAGGTTGAAGACCGAAAAATCAGCCACCGATTTTGGTGCCTGGGTTTGCAGGTGCGTCAGATGGTGAATGATGTATTCACCAGCGGTAGGTCCGGTTCCAGAAGCCATCGGTTTACTCGTTTGTCTGTTTCAATTTTTTGGGCCTCACCACCATGGCGACCCAATACACCTTCATCGTCACCACTAAACCCACCAGCAATGCCGGCCAGCTCAGCGGAACGACCCACCTTGGGGCGGCAACCAGCAAGGCCACCGACAAGGCGATTTTGACCATCTCCCACAAGAAGAACCCGAATACCGCGGTACCGGGATGCAGCGAGGAAAGACGGCCCGTCAAACCACGGGCGAAAATCGCACCGGGCAGCACCACCGCGAGTGCGCCATATGCGGCGGACCACCCGACATGCTGCTGACCGGATACAGCGAAGGCAGCCAATGCCACCATTACGCCTACTGCGACTTGCCAAACCACGACCCGCCACGGAGAAAGTGACGGATTACGCTCGCGAAACGCCTTGGCCTCTTCCGCCGTTAGCGGTGGGACCGATGGCGCCCCCTCCTCTTCTTCTTCAGCATACGCATCATGACGCGACGAGATTGTTGGCATCTCAGATTACGCCCAGGTTACGTGATGAAACTTCTGCTCAGCCTCTGATTATACGTAGAAACCCGCGCCTTTCCACCACTGGCGCTGCGGGATGTGCAAAAACACGCACGCAAACACCCCCATTCCAACCCGGCCACAATAGCGGCAACCGCTTGCAACACGCCCGTGCATGTGGTGATAAAGCAGCACTTTTTTCTTATATCCCATGCATGACGTCGCCAAATTCCTCCACGTTGCCGCTGCCGTTTTCTGGCTGGGTGGCATCGGCTTTCTGCTGTTCGTGCTGCGGCCCGTTGCCATGGCACAGCTCCAGCCCGCCACGCGCCTGCCCATGATGACCGCCGTACTACGGCGGTTTTTTGTGCTGGTCTGGCTTTCCGTGGTCACGCTGGCGCTCACCGGCGCCTACGGCATGGCGGCAGCCGGCAGGCCGCACCCCGCAGGCTGGCATGCCATGGCCGCCATCGGCATGCTGATGTTCCTGCTGTTCGGCCATGTGTACTTCAGCCCCTTCCGCAAGCTGAAGGCGGCGGTGGCGGCCGCAGACTGGCCCGCCGGTGCACGCGCGATCGAGCAGATCGTCCGGTTCGCACGGGTGATTTTTGCGCTTGGCTGGCTGGCCATCGGCGCCGTGCTGGCACTCCGGTAAACACGGCATGCACCGCCTGCGCATGTGGCTGGCAATCGGGGGCATCGCTGCCGCCTGCGCACTGGTCGCGTGCGCCGCCGTGAACCCCTACTACGACCCCGCAAAACCCCATCACACGCCAACCGGGTTTCGTAACAACGACATCGGCACTGTCAGCAAGTCGCTGGGAGATTTGCTGCGCTGGTTCACCGCGCGCCGGGAAAACCCGCCCACCATGCCCCAGCCCACGCCGATAGTCGCGGCCGACACCGCCTTCCTGCACGCCAATGCGCAGGCCAGCACCGCGATGGTTCCCACCGCCACCTGGATTGGCCATGCCACGCTGCTGGTACAGGCGGGTGGACTGAATGTGCTGACCGACCCGATCTTCAGCGAGCGCGCCTCGCCGGTCGGTTTCATGGGGCCCCGGCGTCTGCAGCCACCAGGACTGGCCATGGACCAGCTGCCGCATATCGATGTGGTGGTGGTGTCCCACAACCATTTCGACCACCTGGACCGCAACAGCGCGCTCCTGCTGGCTGCGCAGGCGGGTGGGCCGCCGCTGTTTCTGGTACCGCTGGGCATCAAGCCCTGGTTCAGCCAGCTCGGCATTGACCATGTGGTGGAGCTCGACTGGTGGCAATCGCATGCGGTGGCGGGTACGGAGTTTTTTCTCACGCCGGTGCAGCATTGGTCCGGCCGCAGCCTGACCGACCGGCACCATGCGCTGTGGGGCGGCTGGGCGGTGTTTGCGCCGGCCTTCCAGTGGTATTTTTCCGGTGATACCGGCTACAGCCAGGATTTTGTGCGGACCCGCCAGCATTTCGCCGACCGCCAGCGGGACGGCGGATTCGATCTGGCACTGATCGCCATTGGCGCCTACGAACCCAACTGGTTCATGAAGGACCAGCACGTCAACCCGCGCGAGGCGGTGCGCATCCACCAGGACATCGGCTCCCGCCACAGCATCGGCATGCACTGGGGCACATTCGACCTGAGCGATGAGGCCAACGACCAGCCGCCCGGCGACCTCGCACGGGAGCGCCGCGCACTCGGGATTGCCGACAGCGCTTTCGAGGTGCTCGCGATCGGCCAGACCCGGCGCCTGCCCCGCCGCCCGGCCGGGCCGTAACCGCATGGCATTCGTTTGCTTCAAATTTAATAGCAAACTATGGAGCAATGACGCTGGCCAGAGGTCGATTTATTCATGAATTCCGCTCCATTCCCCCCTTCACCGCCTGTGCGGCACCGCACCGCATCCGGGCATTGGAAAGCGCAGCCCCGGCCCCATATCTTCCCCACGGTATGCTGCGTCTGACAATCCGGCGCGGTGCATCCGACGGATTTGCGCGCACCCCACCACGACCTGCCCACTGCCACCCGCTCCCATGACGACCAACCCCACCCCACCCACTCCCCGGGAGTCACTGATCGATTACCCGTCGTTGTTCCCGATCAAGGTGATGGGGAACAAGGTGGATGGCCTGGTCGAGGCCATCAGCTACATCGCCCGCCAGTTCGACCCGGACTTTGACGCCAGCACGGTGCAGCTGCGCGACAGCCGCAGCGGCAACTACCTCGGCGTGACCATCACCGTGACCGCCACCTCGCGCGAGCAGCTCGACGACCTGTACCGCGCGCTCAGCACCCACCCGATGGTGAAGGTGGTGCTGTAACCGTGCCCCCACCGGACATCCGGACGCTGGGCAGGGCCGACTACACGCCCACCTGGCATGCCATGCAGGCCTTCACCGCCGCGCGTACCGCCGAAACACCGGACGCCCTGTGGCTGTGCGAGCACCCGCCGGTCTTCACCCAGGGCCTGGCGGGCAAACCCGACCATCTGCTGCTGCCCGGCGACATTCCCGTGGTGGCCACCGACCGGGGCGGCCAGGTGACCTACCATGGCCCCGGCCAGGTCGTGGCCTATTCGCTGATCGACCTGCGGCGGGCCGGCTATTTCGTCAAGGAATACGTGTACCGGGTGGAAGAAGCCACCATCCGCACACTCGCGCATTTCGGCGTCACCGGCCACCGGGTCCGTGGCGCGCCCGGCATCTATGTGCGCCTGGCCGACCCGTTCTCGCACGCCGCGCTGCCCGCCCCTGGGGCCGGGTCTGACCCGTTTGCCGGCCTGGGAAAGATCGCGGCTCTGGGCATCAAGGTCAGCCGCAACTGCACCTACCACGGCCTGGCACTGAATGTGGCGATGGACCTGGAACCCTTCTCCCGTATCAATCCCTGCGGCTATGCAGGGCTGCAAACCACCGACCTTTCTACAATCGGGGTTGCGGCCTCCTGGGACGAGGCCGCAACGGTGCTGGGCCACAAGCTTGTTCAGTACCTTGCACCCTGAGGACCACCCGCGCCACCATGAGCACACCACAAGCCCCCCGCA
>DASWYJ010000022.1:0-7019 GCA_036405035.1 Burkholderiaceae bacterium | reverse complement strand
GCAGATTTCCGCGGCCAGGCCGTATCGGAGAAATCCGTGGTGGAAATCCTGGGTGAAGTAGAAACCAGTTTCGTCAAGTCCCCGCAGGTGGATGTTCAGCGTCTGACGGTTGTCAGCCAGTAAGGAGGAGACCGCATGAGTGCCCAATCCCTGTTGGAACAACTACTGAAGTCGGGTGGCTCCATGCTCGGCCCGTTGCTCAATTCCGGTACAAACCCCGGCACCGCTGCATCCAATGGTGGTGGCGAAGGCTGGGGGAAATTTGCCGGCGGCGCGGCGGCAGGCGGTGCGCTGGGTCTGCTGCTGGGCAGCAAGCGGGGCCGCAGTTTTGGCGGCAAGGCCTTGCAATATGGCAGCGTGGCCGCCCTCGGCGCAGTGGCCTACCGCGCCTACAGCCAGTGGCAGGAGAGTCAGCAGAATCGACCGGCAGGTGGCACCACCACCGCCACTGCGCCTGTTCTCACGGTAGACCGGCTGCCCGCACCCGAAGTGGAGTCGCACAGCCGCGCCATACTGCTGGCGATGATTGCCGCCGCCAAGGCCGATGGCCACCTGGATGCCCGCGAACAGGGTTTGGTCGAGGCCGAGCTGAACCGGCTCGAAGCCGACCCCGCGCTGCGCCAGTGGTACACCGGCCTGCTGCACCGACCGCTGGACCCGGCCGAGGTGGCGCGGGCCGCCAGCACACAGGAACTGGCTTCAGAGATCTACCTGGTGAGCCTGCTGATGGTCGACCAGACCAGTTTCATGGAGAAGGCGTACCTGGATGAACTGGCGCGCCAGTTGGCCCTGCCACCGGGCCTGCAAACCGAACTGCAAGCGCAGGTGATCCAGCCCGCCACTCCGGGCAGCAGCTAGGGCAGCGGCATCTCGCCCGGCAGCGGGAGCCGGCCCAGACCGAGGCGCCGGACACCGTCCAGCACCGCCGGGTCTGCCACATAAAAGGTGTAAAGCCCGCGGCCACGCACCCGGACCATCAGTCGCGGCGCGATCAGCCAGCGCAGCATGGGAATGTGGATCAGCTTGGCCTGGCTCACGTCGGCCAGCGCCACCTCGCGGGTCCACAGGCCGAACTGGCGAATATGGGTCGGGCTGATGGCGGTGCGGCTGCGCAGGATGGTGAGATAGGAGCCCAGCACCAGCACAAGCCCGCCAAAAAACAGTGCGTAGGCCGACCACCCCATGTCGGTATCCGCCATCTTTGCGGATACGCGCGCCCCACCCACCAGCAAGGCCAGCACCAGGGCACTGGCCAGCACCTTGACCAGCAGCGGAAACGACGGTCCTTCCGCCAGAAGGTCGGACGGGCCGGGCGTGGGCGTGCTCACCGGGCGCTGCTGGCCGCGGGCGCGCTGGCAGGGGTTTGCTGCTGGAACAGTTCGTCCATCGAGCGCGTGTCCTCGGTGCGTTCCTGCAGTTCAGGCGCGGGCATTTCCACCTTGTCGAGGTCGTACACCTCGGCCTTGTCGAGGAACACGGTGACGGTCTGCGGCACGAAGATGACGATGACCACCAGCACCAGCTGCAACAGCACGAACGGGATTGCACCGAGATAGATGTCTTTCGACTCCACCTTGGCGGGGAGCGCGCCGTTCTTGAACAAGGTGTCGGAAATGCCCCGTAAGTAGAACAGCGCAAAACCAAACGGCGGATGCATGAAACTGGTCTGCATGTTCACGCACAGCAGCACACCGAACCAGATCATGTCGATGCCGAGCTTGTCGGCCACCGGGCCGAGCATGGGCAGGATGATGAAGGCGATCTCGAAGAAGTCGAGGAAAAACGCCAGGAAGAAGATGAAGATGTTGACGACGATCAGGAAGCCGATCTGCCCTCCCGGCAAGCCGGACAGCAGGTGCTCGATCCATTTCGCGCCGTCCACGCCCTGGAACACCAGCGAAAACACCCGCGAACCAATCAGGATGAACACCACCATGGCGGTGATGCGCATGGTGCCGGCCAGGCTTTCGCGCAGCAGCGTCCAGCTCATGCGCCGGTGCATCGCTGCGAGGATGAAGGCGCCCACCGCGCCCATGGCACCGGCCTCGGTGGGGGTGCAGATGGCGGTGGATATCCCCGGCAGGCCCCCCATGCTGCCCAGCACGGCGAAGATCAGCACGGCCGACGGCACGATGCCGCGCAGGCATTTTCGCCACAGCGCCCAGCCTTGCAGTGTGCGCGCCTCGGCCGGCAGCCCGGGCAGGTAGGCTGGCCGCAACCGCGTGACGGCGAAGGTGTAGATGAAGAAGATCATCACCTGCAGAATCGACGGCCCCCAGGCGCCCTTGTACATGTCGCCCACCGAGCGGCCCAGCTGGTCGGCCATGACCACCAGCACCAGCGATGGCGGCACCAGCTGGGTGATGGTGCCCGATGCGGCCAGCACGCCGGTGGCGTAGCGCATGTTGTAGCCGTAGCGCATCATCACCGGCAGCGCAATCATCGCCATGGCAATCACCTGGCCCGCCACCGTGCCGGTGATGGCGCCCAGAATGAAGCCCACCACGATCACCGCGTAGCCGAGGCCACCGCGCATCGGGCCGAAAAGCTGCCCCATCGAATCCAGCAAATCCTCGGCGAGGCCGCATTTTTCGAGGATGGCCCCCATCAGCGTGAAGAACGGAATGGCCAGCAGCAGATCGTTCGACAGGATGCCGAACACATTGAGCGGCAGTGCGCCCATGAACTCGGGCGTGAACCAGCCCATTTCCACCGCGAAGAAACCACAGGCCAGACCGAGTGCCGACAGCGAGAACGCCACCGGAAAACCGATCAGCATGATCAGGATGAGCCCCGCGAACATCAGCGGGGCAAAGCTCTCCATGCTCATTGCAGCGGCCTCTCGTAGTGGGTGTCCATTTCGTAGCGGTGTGTCAACCAGCCCCACCGCTTGATGATCTCGGAAAGCCCCTGAAGAATCAGCATCGAGAAACCCAGCGGCAGCAGCAGCATGGCCGGCCAGCGCACCAGGCCACCGGCATTGCCGGACATCTCACCACTTTCGTACATCCGCACGAACAGCGGCCAGGAAAAATACACCATCATCACCATCACCGGAATCAGAAAGAAGGCCAGCCCGAGCATGTCGACCCAGACCTTGGCGCGTGTGGGGTAGCGCCCGTACAGCACATCCACCCGCACATGCTCGTTGAGCCGCAGGACCTGCGAAGCCCCCAGCATGACGGCACCGGCAAACAGGTACCACTGGATCTCAAGGTAGGCGTTGGAGCTGTAGTTGAACGCGTAGCGGATCGTGGCATTGCCGGCACTGATCACGCAGGCCAGAAAAACAGCCCATTTGGCGATATTGCCAAAGGCGTCGTTGAGCCGGTCGACCAACGCGGCGAAAGTGAGCAAAGGTTTCATCCAGATTCCTTTTGGGAATGCCGCCGCGCGGGTGCGGCCATGTGCAGCCGAAGGGTTTTTCGGCCAGCAAAAAGAATCATAACAACAGCGTTACAAGGGACACCCCCCTTTACCGGCCCACGCATCTTTGCTACCATTTCAAAAAACAAACAACTGTTTGTTTTTCTTTTGAATCTTCCATCCATGCCTGTTCTCGATATGCCTGCGGGCAACGCCCTCCCCGCGGACGAACCCGCCAGCGCCCCCGTCCGTGCGCGCCGCTCGCACAACCGCCTGCAGCAGGTGCTGGATGCGGCGGCGCGGGTGTTTGCGCAGCGCGGCTTCGCGGCGGCGTCGGTGCGCGAAATCGTGCAGCCCATCGGCATGCTGCCGGGCTCGCTGTACTACCACTTCCCCACCAAGGACGACCTGCTGGTAGCCGTCTACGAGGAAGGGGTGCAGCGCATCCTGGCCGATGTGGATGCGGCCATTGCCCGGGTCGACACCCCGTGGAAACAACTCGAAGCCGCCTGCGTGGCGCACCTGCAGTCCATCCTCGACCAGACCGACTATTCGCAGGTCGTGATCCGCATCCGCCCCGGCGACGCCGCACCCGTGGCCGACCGCCTCACCGCGCTGCGCAACCGCTACGAGCAGCGTTTTGCCGAACTGATTGCCGCGCTGCCCGAGGCCCGGCCGGCCCAGCGCAGCGACCTGCGGCTGTTCCTGATGGGTGCGCTGAACTGGAGCCAGACCTGGTACCGCGACAGCGGCACGCTGGGGCCGGAACAGATCGCGCGCCGCCTGATCCGCCTGCTGCGCGCCGGCATGGACCCGCGCTAGCCCCCGTTTTTCGTTTCCCACCGAGGAGTGCCCATGGAACCCGATGATTTCCGCCCCCGCGTGCTCGTGACCAAAATTGGCCTGGACGGGCACGACCGCGGCAGCCGCATCGTGGCCGCCGCCTGCCGCGACGCCGGCATGGAAGTGATCTACACGCCGCCCTGGCAATCGATCGACGCGGTGGTCAAGCTCGCGCTGGAAGAAGACGTTGATGTGATCGGCATCTCGTCGCTCGCCACCGACCACCTGATCGTGCCCAAGCTCATGCAGGCACTGGCCACCGCTGGCATGGACGATGTGCGCGTGGTGGTGGGCGGCATCGTGCCCGACAACGAGGAAAAGCTGCTGCTCGACGCCGGTGTGGCCGAAGTCATGCACCCGGGCTGCTCGCTGAACGACGTCACCACCCACATCCGGCAGCATGCCCATGCAGCGCGCACGTCGCGCGCACCGTCGTGAGCCACAGGAGCCCGCCATGAACAAGCCCCTTGAATCTCCCCTCATCCAGGACCCGACGGCAGACGCTGCACGCACGCAGTGGCAGGCCGAGTACCGGGAAACCCTGCCAAATGACCGCACGGCCCGCAACGTGTCGGGCATCCCCATCGCGCCGCTGTACACCGCGCAGGACTGGGCGCGCTACGGCCAGGACAACCCGCTCGGTTTTCCCGGCCAGGCCGACTACACCCGCGGCATCTACGCCACCATGCACCGCGGCCGCACCTGGACCCAGCGCCAGCTGGTGGGCCTGGGCATTCCGGCCGACTACAACCAGCGCCTGCTGGGCCTGATGGCGCAGGGCGCGAGCGCGGTGTCGCTGATCCCCTGCAACTCGGTCTACCGCGGCTACGACGGCGACACCGTGGACAAGGAGCTGCTGGGCACCTGCGGCGTGGTGACCAACAACGTCGACCACATGGACCACTGCCTGCGCGATGTGGATGTGAGCAAGGTCTCGTGCGCAATGAACGACCCCTCGCCCTTCACGCTGCTGGCCTTCATGCTGGTGGTGGCCGAGCGCCGCGGCATTGCCTGGAACACCATCACCGGCACCTCGAACCAGAGCGACTACCTCTCGCACTTCGTGGCCAACCACATGTTCTACCGGCTCTCGCTGCCCGGCGCGCGCCGGGTGTTGATGGACCACATCGACTACTGCAACCAGTTCGTGCCCAAATGGAACCCGATGTCGGTGGTGGGCCAGCACATGCAGCAGGCCGGTGCCACGCCGGCCGAGGCCATGGCCTTCACGCTCAGCAGCGCGGTACAGAACGCCGAAGACTGCATTGCGCGCGGCATGGCACCCGATGATTTTTTGCCGCGCTTCACTTTCTTCTTCGACATCTCGCTGAATTTCTTCGAGGAAGTCGCCAAGTTCCGCGCCGGCCGCCGCATCTGGGCCCGGCTGGCCCGCGAGCGCCTGGGCGCCAAAGACCCGCGCTCGTGGCGCTTCAAGTTCCATGGCCAGACCTCGGGCGTGGACCTGACGCGCCAGCAGCCGCTGAACAACATCGCCCGCGTCACCGTGCAGGCCATGGCCGGCATTTTTGGCGGCCTGCAGTCGCTGCACACCGACGCCTACGACGAAGCGCTGGCCACGCCCAGCGAATTCGGCGCCCGCATCGCGGTGGCCACGCAGAACATCCTGCGCGAGGAGGCCCACCTCACCGATGTGATCGACCCACTGGGTGGCTCGTTCTACGTCGAGCGGCTGACCGACGAGATGGAAGAAAAAATCCTGTCCATCATGCGCACGGTGGATGAGGCCGGGGGCATGTACAAGGCCGTGGAAGCCGGCGTGGTGCAGCGGATGATTGGCGCATCGGCCATGCGTTTCCAGCAGCGCATCGACAGCGGCGAACAGATCGTGGTGGGCGTCAATGCCTACCAGGTGGCAGAAGACGCCAGTGCGCGCCCCGTCATCGAACGGCCCGATCCGCTGGCCATGCAGCAGCACCTCGACGACTTCACCGCATGGAAAGCCGCGCGCGCACCGGCCGCCGTGGCCCAGGCGCTTGATGGGCTGAGCCGCGCCTGCGCCGACCCGCAGGCCAACGTGTTTGGCGCGGTGGTGGATGCCGCACGCAGCGGCCTGAGCCACGGCGAAATTTGCGACCGCCTGCGCCAGGACCTCGGCTTCGGCCAGCCGCTGGCCATCGTCTGATGAACGCACCGCGCGACCATGGCAACAGCGTGGCCTCCAGCGTGCTGGCGGGCAACCGCCGCGCGCTGGCCCGGCTGCTGACGCAGATCGACGACCGGCAACCGGCCGCGCTGCAAACCGCCAGCGAGCTGGCCCGCCATGCCGGCCGCGCCCAGGTGGTTGGCATCACCGGCGTGCCGGGTGCCGGCAAATCGACGCTGGTGCATGCGCTGCTGGGGGCCTGGCTGGCGCGCGGCGAGCGCATCGCGGTGATTGCCGTAGACCCGGCCAGCCCGGTAACCGGCGGCGCAGTGCTGGGGGACCGGGTGCGCATGGGAGAACACGGCGCCCACCCCGATGTGTTCATCCGCTCGTTTTCCTCGCGCGGCGAACTCGGCGGACTGGCCCGCAGCACCCGCGCCGCCATCGACTGTTTCGACGCCGCGGGTTTCCAGCGCATCGTGGTGGAAACCGTGGGTGCGGGCCAGTCCGAAGTGGCCATCGCCCGGCTCGCCGACACCCGCGTGGTGGTGTGCCCGCCCGGCCTGGGCGACGACGTGCAGGCCATCAAGGCCGGTATTCTGGAAATTGCCGATGTGCTGGCCATCAGCAAGGGCGACCTGCCGCTGGCCGAAGACACCGCGCAGGACATGCGCGAAATGCTGGGCCTGCGCAGGCACCCCGAGGC
>DASWYJ010000021.1:0-3209 GCA_036405035.1 Burkholderiaceae bacterium | reverse complement strand
AGCGGATTCAGCAGCCAGCGGCTGACCGCGATCAACCCTACCACGGCGGCCAGCGCCACCCCCACCGTGACCCAGCGCGACACTTCTTCCTCGGCCGGTGCAGGCGACAGAAAGGCCACGACGGCGAGCAGCGGCACGATGGCCAGGTCTTCCAGCAGCAGGATGGACACGATGCGCTGGCCGCGCGGCGTGGAGGTGTCGCCGCTTTCGTCGAGCAGCTGCATCACGATGGCGGTGGACGACAGCACGAAACCCATGGCGGCAATGAAGGACACCGCCAGGCTGAACCCGGCCAGCATGCCCAGCCCGGTGAGAAGTGCCCCGCAGGCGGCCACCTGCAGCAGGCCCAGGCCGAAAATCTGCCGGCGCAGCGCCCATAGGCGGGACGGCTGCATTTCCAGCCCAATGACAAACAGGAACATCACCACGCCGAGTTCGGCAATGTGCAGGATGGTCTGCGATTCACTGAACAGGCCCAGGCCAAAGGGGCCGATGGCCAGGCCCGCCGCCAGATAGCCGAGCACCGAGCCCAGGCCCAGGCGCTTGAACAGCGGCACGGCCACCACGCCAGCCCCCAGCAAAATGACGACCTTGACCAGTTCTGTGCCTTGCTCTGCTGCCATGGGACGCTTCTGCTGCCTGTTTGTGGGGGGAGGGGGTGGAACAAGTCTAACCGGCACATGGCACGGCCCGGTACGGCGGCCCGAAGGGCGCATGGCAGTAACATAGTGGCGCTGCAGGTCCTGTACTCAAACACTTGGCGCAAGGAGCGCGACATGCCCGTTGTTGTGGTGGCCAACCCGAAAGGCGGCGTCGGAAAGTCGACGCTGTCGACCAACATCGCGGGCTATTACGCCTCCCGCGGCCATGCGGTGATGCTGGGCGATGTGGACCGCCAGCAGTCGTCGCGCCTGTGGCTGGGGCTGCGCCCGCCGGCCGCGCGGCCGATTGCCAGCTGGGACGTCACGCCGGACCTGATCGTCAAGCCGCCCAAGGGCACCACCCATGTGGTGCTGGACACCCCCGGTGGCCTGCACGGCTGGCGCTTCAATGACGTGGTCAAGCTGGCGCACAAGCTGATCGTGCCGCTGCAGCCCAGCGTGTTCGATATTTTTGCCACCCGCTCCTTCCTCGACAAGCTGGCCGACAGCAGCAAGGCTTCGGGGCTGGAGATCGGCATCGTCGGCATGCGGGTCGACGACCGCACCCTGGCGGCCGACCACCTGCGCGCTTTTGTCGACACGCTGGGCCTGCCGGTGCTGGGCTACCTGCGCGACACGCAGAACTACATCCATCTTGCGGCCCGTGGGCTCACGGTGTTCGATGTGGCGCCGTCGCGCGTCCAGCGCGACCTGGAGCAGTGGGAAAGCATCTGCGCCTGGCTGGACCGCTGATTCCACCCGCGCCAAGAAAAAAGAAAAAGCCCCGCACTGCGGGGCTTTTTGTTGCCAGGCGGGCGAGCCGCTCAACCGGGGTAGAACAGGTTGATGGGCTTGCGGGCGGCCTGCACGGCACCGGCACGCACTTCTTCGGCGGTCACGGTGGTGGGCTGGGCGCGCTGGTCGAACGCGAAATTGTCGGTGTCGCCCAACGTGCCGGCCTTGCGGGCAGCAATCACTTCGGCACGCACTGCTTCGCGGGTGGTCAGGCTGGTGCGGGTGTCGAGCAGGGTGGAGCATTGCTCGAACGCCACGCACTCGGCTTGGGCGGCGCCAGCGGCAGCCAGGGCGATCAGGCCAGCGGCGATCAGTTTCGATTTCATGGTGTTTTCCTTCCAAAAGTTGTTGACACATTTCCGGGCATGGCGGGCCTTCTGTTGATCCCGTCTGTCCAGCCTCGGTGAGTCGTTTGTTGGAACTGGCTCATCGATGGGTGAACTGTAGTTGTTGCTCAAACAAAGAAAAATGGCGATTTATTCAATTGTTTATTTCTGTTTATGAAACAATTGGCGGCTTGAAAACCGGAGATGCCACCCATGGACCGCCTGCTCTCGATGCGTGTTTTCCAGAAAGTGATCGACGAAGGCGGCTTTGCCGCCGCCGCCCGGGGGCTGGATCTGTCGCCCGCAGTGGTCACGCGGCTGGTGTCGGACCTGGAGCAGCATCTGGCCACCCGGCTGATCCAGCGCACGACCCGCAAGCTCGCGCTCACCGAAGCTGGCGAGGCCTACCTGGAGCGGGTGCGCAACATCCTCAGCGACATCGACGATGCCGAGGCCATCACGGTGGCGCAGACGCGCGAGGTCTCGGGTGTGCTGCGGGTGCAGGCCGCCGCCGTGCTGGCCGTGCACCACCTGGCGCCGCTGATCCCGGAGTTTCGCCGCCGCTATCCCAAGCTGGTGCTGGACATCCATGTCGATGCGCCCGGTCTGCTGCAGGTGGAGAATTTTGACGTGACGCTGATGCCAGCCGACGCAGAGTTTGACGCCAACGTGGTCGCCCGGCCCATTGCCTCGACCCGGGCCGTGCTGTGTGCCGCACCCGACTACCTGCACCGTCGCGGCACGCCCCGCACGCCGGATGCACTCACCACACACGACTGCCTGAAGATGCGGCAGCAGCAACGCATGCGCATCTGGCGCCTGGTGGCGGCCGATGGCAGCGGCCACACGGTGGACGTGCCGGTCGACCCGGTGGTGGTGGCCAACCACACCGACACGCTGCTGCGCGCCACGCTGGCCGGCGCCGGCATCAGCAGCCAGGCGCTGGTGCTGGCGCAGCCCTATTTCGCGGTGGGCCAGCTGGTGCCGCTGCTGCCCGAGTGGATCACCGGCGACTTCACCATCTATGCGGCGCTGCCCAGTCGCAAGCACCTGCCCGCGCGCACCCGCGCGTTCCTCGATTTCCTGGCCGCGCAGGCGGCGCTGCCACCGGGCCTGGTGGTGCCGCGGCCCGCCTGAGCTGTCGCAGCGCCGACAGGGCGGGGCCGCCAGCGGCCGCTACAGTGGCCGCATGCGCCACTTTGCCAACCTGTCCGAACTGGCCGCGTGTGTGAGCCAGGAAGTCGCCACCAGCGACTGGCTGACCATCACGCAGCAGCAGATCAACCAGTTCGCCGAGGCCACGGGCGACCACCAGTGGATCCACGTCGATGTGGAGCGGGCCCGGGCCGGGCCCTTTGGTGCGCCGATTGCCCACGGCTTTCTCACGCTCTCGCTGCTGCCCCGTTTTTTTGACAGCGCGCTGCACATCGGTGGCGCCGGCATGGGC
>DASWYJ010000020.1:0-3207 GCA_036405035.1 Burkholderiaceae bacterium | reverse complement strand
CGCCGCCGCGCGCGCGCCGGGCGCGCCCCGACCGCTGGCTGGACCTCAGCCTGTTCTGGCGCACCTTTATCATGCTGGCGGTGCTGCTGTTCGGCAGCATCGTGGCCTGGCAGCTGATCTTCCGGGCCCAGGAGTTCGAGCCCCGCGCGGTGCAAAGCGCACACCAGATCGCCTCGCTGGTCAACCTGACCCGGGCCGCGCTGGTGTACGCCGACGCCATTGCCCGGGTGTCGCTGATCAAGACCCTGGCCGACCAGGAAGGCGTGCGCATCACACCGCGCGAGCCGGGCGACACCTTTGTGCCCTTTGCCTATGACTCGTTGAGCGCCCGCATCACCGCCGAGCTGACCCGCACGCTCGGGCCCGACACCGTGGTGGCCTACAGCGTGAACGACACACCCGGCCTGTGGGTCGGCTTCTCCATCGAAGGCGACGCCTACTGGCTGCGCACCGACCCGGAGCGCATTGGCCCCGCCGGCGGCCGCACCTGGCTGATTTGGCTGGCCAGCGCGGCCCTCCTGTCGCTGCTCGGCGCGGCCCTGATGGCCCGCCTCATCAACCGCCCGCTGCAGCAGCTCTCGCGCGCCGCCAGCCGGGTGCGCGACGGTGATTTCGCCGCCAGCCGGCTCGACGAAAACGTCAACACCACCGAGATCCGCGAGGTCAATGTCGGCTTCAACCGCATGGCCGAACAGCTCTCCAAGATCGAGCAGGACCGCGCGGTGATGCTGGCCGGCATCTCGCATGACCTGCGCACGCCGCTGGCCCGGCTGCGGCTGGAAACCGAGCTGAGCGTGGCCGACGCCGATGCCCGCGCCCACATGGCGGCCGACATCGAGCAGCTCGACGGCATCATCGGCAAGTTCCTCGAGTACGCCCAGCCCCATGCGGTGGCGCTGGCGCAGGTCAGCCTCAACGAGGTGGTTGATGCTGCGGTCTACGCGGTGAAGGACTATGCCGACATGCAGGTCCGGCCCGAATTGCCGCCCGGTCTGGTGGTGCTGGCCGACCGGGTGGAGCTGTCGCGCGTGGTGTCCAACCTGCTGGAAAACGCGCGGCGCTACGGCAAGAGCGTGGATTCCGGCTTGGCGGTTGTGCACATCAGTGCGCGCCTGCGCGACCACCGGGTGCTGCTGACGGTGCGCGACGAAGGCAGCGGCGTGGCACCCGAGGTGCTGGCACGGCTGACGACGCCGTTCTTCCGCGGCGATGCGGCCCGCACCGCCGCCAAGGGCGCCGGGCTGGGCCTGGCCATCGTCGACAAGACCATCGCCCGCATGGGGGGGCGTTTCCAGCTCGCCAATGCGGCCAGCGGCGGCCTGGTGGCGCAAATCGAGCTGCAGCGGGGAAAAAAGGAACAAAAAAGGCCAGCGGCCAGCGCCAATTCTGCCCCGAATGCTACTTAAACAGTAGCACCACGGCGCGCGCCTCAATCGCCAGCCCCTGCCCTACGGGGCCCAGCCGCTCGGCGGTCTTGGCCTTCACATTCACCTGTTCCGGCGCCACGCCCAGCGCCCGGGCAACGCCCGCACGCATCGCGCCGATATGGGGCGCCAGCCGCGGCGCCTGCGCCACCACCGTGCTGTCGATATTGCCGATCTGCCAGCCCTGCACGGCCACGCGGCGCACCGCCTCGGCCAGCAACTGCATGGAATCGGCGCCCCGGAACTGCGCGTCGGTGTCGGGGAAATGGGTGCCGATATCGCCCAGCCCGGCGGCGCCCAGCACCGCGTCGGTGATGGCATGCAGCAGCGCGTCGGCGTCGGAATGGCCGAGCAGGCCGGCGCTGTGGGCGATGGCCACGCCGCCCAGCACCAGGGGCCGGCCCGGCACCAGCGCGTGCACGTCCCAGCCCTCGCCCACACGGATGTTGAAGGCGGTCATGCGCGGCTCCTCAAAACGGCCTCGGCCAGGGCAAAGTCATCGGGGTAGGTTACCTTGAAGTTCTGTGCGCCACCCGCCACGAGCAGGGGCTTCTGCCCGGTGAACTCGATGGCACTGGCCTCGTCGGTCACCTGCGCGCCGGCCTGTGCGTAGGCGGCGGCCAGCGCGCCCAGGCGGAACATCTGCGGCGTTTGCGCCAGCCACTTGTCGCCGCGGTCGATGGTGGCGGCCACCCGGCCACCGGCTGCGCTTTTCAGCGTGTCGGGCAGCGGCTGCGCCAGCAGGCCACCCACCGCGTCGGCCTGGCAGGCGTCGATCAGGCGGTTGATCTGCGCGGGCGTGACCAGGCAGCGGGCCGCGTCGTGCACCAGCACCCAGTCGCCTGGCTGCGCCCCCTGACCGGCCAGCGCCTGCAGGCCGTTGGCCACGCTCTGCGCCCGGGTGGCGCCACCGCAGGGCTCGGCCGACCATCCGGCAGCGGCATGGCCGTCAAAAAAGCCGTCGCCCGGTGACACCACCAGCAGCGTGTGTGTGATGCACGGCACCTGCCGGAAGGCCGCCAGCGTGTGCCACACCAGCGCCTTGCCGGCCACCGGCCGGTATTGCTTGGGTATCCCCTCCCCGGCCCGCGCGCCGGTGCCGGCGCAGGGTATCAGGGCAAAACAACGGGGAATGGGCGGCGCTTCGGGCATGGATTGGCCACCATTCTAAAATCCCCGCTGCACACCCCCCGCCATCCAGCGGGGGGTGTTTGCCATTTGCCAACACTGTGGACCTGCCCAAACTCTCCCACGGCAAGCGCTTTACGCTGCCTCGCCCCGCCGGCTCGGCCGATGCGCTGCTGCTGGCACAACTCGGCCTGCGCGAACAGCAGGCCAGCCAGCGCATGCTGGTGGTCACCTCCGACGCCAACGACGCCCAGCGCCTGCAGGACGAGATGGCCTTCTTCGCCCCGGGCCTGCGCTGCGCGCTGTTCCCCGACTGGGAAACCCTGCCCTACGACAGCTTCTCGCCACACCAGGACCTGATCAGCGAGCGCCTGGCCACGCTCTGGCGCATCAGCCAGAACGACAAGGAGGGCGGTGCCGACGTGGTGCTGGTGCCCGCCACCACCGCGCTGTACCGGGTGGCACCGCCCGCGTTCCTGGCCGGCTACACCTTCCATTTCAAGGTCAAGCAGAAGCTCGACGAAGCGAAGCTGAAAGCCCAGCTCACACTGGCCGGCTACAGCCATGTAACGCAGGTGGTGAGCCCCGGCGAGTACGCGGTGCGCGGCGGCCTGATCGACCTCTTTCCCATGGGCTCGCTGGTGCCCTACCGGGT
>DASWYJ010000019.1:0-7417 GCA_036405035.1 Burkholderiaceae bacterium | reverse complement strand
CAATGGGAGTGAAGAGGGATTGGCGCCAGAGACAGGGCAGAGGCAACCGTGTTCAGGTATCAAAGCCCAGCAGCGTCACGTCGGCTGCCGCATTGCGCAGCGGCACCAGCGTTTGGTAGGCCGGCGATGCGTGCCAGTGTGTGGCTGCCGCAATATCGGGAAAGCGGATTACCACGGTGAGCTGGTGGTCGTGGCTGCCGTGGAAAACCGCATGCCGCTGCCCCCGGAAAACGATCTCCGCACGCCACGGCGCCAGGCTGGCGGGTACGGCGGCGCAATAGTCACGCCATTTGCCCGGGTCCCGCACCGTGATATGCCCGATGACGTAGCCCGGGCGGCTGGCGGCGGGGTGTTCGGCAGCGGAGGTGGTTGTGGGCATGGTTGGGGCGGTGCAGGGCGCAGCGGATCAGGCTTCGCCACAGTGTAGCGGCGCGGTTTATCCTTGGGGCCATGACGTCCTTTTCCCACTGCCGCACCGTGGCGCCGCCGACTGCCGGCATGCCAAGGAGCATCCCGTGATCCCGCCGGCCATGGCTGCCCGGGACTGGCTGGTGCCCGACTGGCCGACCCCACCGGGTGTGCAGGCTGTGTGCACGGCCCGGGCTGGGGGCGTGTCCGAAGCGCCGTATGCCAGCCTCAACCTGGGCCGCCATGTGGGCGACATGCCGGCGCGGGTGGCCGAGAACCGCCGCCGCCTGGCCCAGGCGCTGGGTGCGCGGCCGGTTTTTCTGGAGCAGGTGCATGGCACCGAGGCGGTGACCCTGGGCGCACGCACGCCGGACGGGCTGGCGGCCGATGCCGGCGTAACCACGGAAACCGGCGTGGCCTGCACCATCATGGTGGCCGATTGCCTGCCTTTGCTGCTGGCAAGCGCAGACGGCCGGGTGGTGGGCGCTGCCCATGCGGGCTGGCGGGGCCTTGCGAATGGGGTTTTTGCGGCAACTTTGGCACGATTTGTGGCCGTGGCCAGCGCAGAATATACCGATTCAGCTATAAAAACAGGAGCAAATGATGTGCTGGCATGGCTCGGCCCCTGCATCGGACCGGGCGCGTTCGAGGTGGGGCAGGACGTGTGGGACGCCTTTGTGGCGCGTCAGCCCCAGGCTGCGGCGCATTTCCAGTCGCAGCGGCCGGGCAAGTACCTGGCAGATTTGCCGGCGCTGGCCCGCATGCAGCTGCAGGCGCTCGGGATCACGCGGGTTTTTGGCAATGACAGCAGCGCTGCGTGGTGCACGGTCAGCCAGCCGTCACGGTTTTTCTCGCACCGGCGCGACGGTGTCAGCGGGCGCATGGCCGCCTGTATCTGGCGCACCGGGGCCTGACGATGCCACGCCGGCCGCTTTCGCCTCCGCAGCCGCCCGGGCGCGCAGGGCCTTGCGCCGTGCGGGCGTGCCCATCAGGTAGGCCACCAGGGCCACCGGAAGAACGCCGTACAGCAGGAAAGTGACGAGCCCGCCCAGCAGTGTGCCGTTGCTGTGCATGGCTTCGGCAATGGCCATCATCAGCGCGACATAAATCCAGGCAATGACAACAAGGTACATGGACGTGAGCGGGTGGTACGGAGCGTGGTACAACAGCAACCGGAGCGGTGTTGCCGGTTTTTTTGCAGAAGCCGGACTTCGTCAGCTTCATGAGGGTAAGTACGGTGATACTAACCCGAATAAGAGCCGCTGGCCCCTGCGGAGCCGGCATGATGGGAGGCCACTGCCATGGCCATTCTTCAACAGGAGACAGGCATGAATGTGAATCCGCAGGATTTCTGGGCCGGTGCGACCCAACAGGCCCAGCAGAGTTTCGGCGAAAGCTGGTCCAAGGCCATGCAGGCGTTCCAGGGCCTCAATCTGGGGGGGCTGCCCACCAGTGCGCCCGCTGGCGGGGCCTTGCCGCAACTGGCCTTCGCCCCCGACAAGCTCCAGGCGTTGCAGCAGGAGTACCTGAAAGAAGCCACCGAGCTGTGGAACCAGGGCCTGAACGGCGCTGCACCGCTGAAAGACCGCCGCTTTTCCGACGCAGCCTGGGCCAGCAACCCGGTGGCCGCATTCTCTGCCGCCGCCTACCTGCTCAATGCGCGCACGCTGATGGGCCTGGCCGAAGCGGTCGAGGCCGATGAAAAAACCCGGGCGCGTGTGCGCTTTGCGGTGGAGCAGTGGATGGCGGCCTCGGCGCCGAGCAACTTCCTCGCCTGCAATGCCGAAGCGCAGAAGAAGGCGCTGGAAACCAAGGGCGAAAGCATTGCCAAGGGTATCCAGAACCTGCTGCACGACATTCGCCAGGGCCATGTCTCGATGACCGACGAGAGCCTGTTCGAGGTGGGCAAGAATGTGGCCACCACCGAAGGCGGGGTGGTTTTCGAGAACGAGTTCTTCCAGCTCATCGAATACAAGCCGCTGACCGCCAAGGTCTATGAGAAGCCCTTCCTGCTGGTGCCGCCCTGCATCAACAAGTTCTACATCCTCGACCTGCAGCCCGAAAACTCGCTGATCCGCCATGCGGTCAGCCAGGGCCACCGCACCTTCGTGGTGAGCTGGCGCAACCCCGACGAGTCGATGGCCGGCAAGACCTGGGACGACTACATCGAAAACGCCGCCATCAAGGCGATCGCGGTCACGCAGGAAATCACCGGCGCCAAGCAGATCAACGCGCTCGGTTTCTGCGTCGGCGGCACCATCCTGAGCACGGCACTGGCGGTACTGGCTGCCCGTGGCGAGGAGCCGGTGGCCTCGGCCACGCTGCTGACCACGCTGCTCGATTTCAGCGATACCGGCATCCTCGATGTGTTCATCGACGAAAACTTCGTCAAGTACCGCGAGCTGCAGATGGGGCAGGGCGGCCTGCTCAAGGGCCAGGAACTGGCCTCGACCTTCAGCTTCCTGCGCCCGAACGACCTGGTATGGAACTACGTGGTGGGCAACTACCTGAAGGGTGAAACCCCGCCGCCGTTCGACCTGCTGTACTGGAACAGCGATTCCACCAACCTGCCGGGCCCGTTCTACGCCTGGTATCTGCGCAACACCTACCTGGAAAACAACCTCGTCAAGCCGGGCAAGACCACCGTGTGCGGCGAGAAGATCGATTTCAGCAAGGTCAAGCTGCCGGTCTACATCTACGGCTCGCGTGAAGACCACATCGTGCCCATTGGCGGTGCCTACGCTTCCACGCAGGTCTTCCCGGGCAAGAAGCGTTTTGTCATGGGGGCTTCCGGCCACATCGCCGGTGTGATCAACCCACCCGCCAAGGGCAAGCGCAGCCACTGGATCGGCAGCGACACCAAATTCCCGAAAAAGGCCGACGACTGGATTGCCGCCGCCAAGGAGCACCCGGGCAGCTGGTGGACCGACTGGTCCGACTGGCTCAAGGGCCATGCGGGCAAGCAGATTACCGCCCCCAAGGCCTATGGCAAGGCCGGCTTCAAAGCCACCGAACCGGCGCCGGGCCGCTACGTCCAGGCCAAGGCCTGAGCGCGCGCAGGCTGCCATTTCCCATCGACACTGAATCCCGTACGACCACAACAAAGCAAAGAAGGAACCCGCACAATGGAAGACATCGTTATCGTTTCCGCCGCACGCACCGCTGTCGGCAAGTTCGGCGGCTCGCTCGCCAAGATCCCGGCCACCGAGTTGGGCGCGCTGGTCATCAAGGATGTGCTGGCCCGCAGTGGCCTGTCGGTCGAGCAGGTCGGGGAAGTGATCCTGGGCCAGGTGCTGGCTGCCGGCGCAGGGCAGAACCCGGCGCGCCAGGCGGTCATCAAGAGCGGTTTCAACCAGGGCACGCCGGGTCTCACGATCAATGCGGTGTGTGGCTCCGGCCTGAAAGCGGTGATGCTCGCCGCCCAGGCGGTGGCCTACGGTGACAGCGAAATCGTCATTGCCGGTGGCCAGGAAAACATGAGCGCCGCGCCCCACGTGCTGCTGGGCTCGCGCGACGGCCAGCGCATGGGCGACTGGAAGATGATCGACTCCATGATCGTCGATGGCCTGTGGGATGTGTACAACCAGTACCACATGGGCATCACGGCCGAGAACGTGGCCAAGAAATACGGCATCGGCCGCGACGTGCAGGACGCCTTTGCGCTGGCCAGCCAGCAGAAGGCCAGCGCTGCGCAGGACGCCGGCAAGTTCAAGGACGAAATCGTTCCGGTCAGCATTCCGCAGAAGAAGGGCGACCCGTTGGTGTTTGCCACCGACGAATTCATCAACAAGAAGACCAGCGCCGAGGCACTGGCCGGCCTGCGCCCCGCCTTCGACAAGGCCGGTGGCGTGACAGCGGGCAACGCCTCGGGCATCAACGACGGCGCCGCCGCCGTGATGGTGATGACGGCCAAGAAGGCCGCCGCGCTGGGCCTTAAGCCGCTGGGCCGCATTGCCAGCTTTGCCACCAGCGGGCTCGACCCCGCCTTCATGGGCATGGGCCCGGTGCCCGCTTCCACCAAGGCGCTGGCCCGCGCGGGCTGGAAGGCGCAGGATCTGGACCTGCTGGAAATCAATGAAGCCTTTGCCGCACAGGCCTGTGCGGTGAACAACGAGATGGGCTGGGACACCAGCAAGGTCAACGTCAATGGCGGCGCGATTGCCATCGGTCACCCGATTGGTGCATCGGGCTGCCGCATTCTGGTGACCCTGCTGCACGAGATGGCGCGGCGCGATGCGAAGAAAGGCATTGCCTCGTTGTGCATTGGTGGTGGGATGGGGGTTGCCCTAACCATCGAGCGCTGATATTGCGCACAAAATGGGTTGCCGGCCGGCGTTCGGCAAGGCTTGGTTGCTATAGGTTTAATAGTAAGAAGAAACAACAGGAGTCATCATGAGCAAAAAAGTAGCGTACGTCACGGGGGGTATGGGTGGTATCGGCACGTCGATCTGCCAGCGCCTGCACAAGGAAGGTTTCACCGTGATCGCCGGTTGTGGCCCCACCCGCGATTACAACAAGTGGCTGGCCGAGCAGAAGGCGCTGGGCTACACCTTTTATGCCTCGGCCGGCAACGTGGGGTCCTGGGATTCCACCGTGGAAGCCTTCACCAAGACCAAGGCCGAGCATGGCAGCATCGATGTGCTGGTCAACAACGCCGGCATCACCAAGGACCGCATGTTCCTGAAGATGACCCGCG
This sequence comes from Burkholderiaceae bacterium, assembly GCA_036405035.1. Lineage (GTDB taxonomy): Bacteria > Pseudomonadota > Gammaproteobacteria > Burkholderiales > Burkholderiaceae_C > PCRC01. The sequence goes on along the minus strand of DASWYJ010000019.1, from coordinate 2,313 downwards.
AGGACTGGGACGCGGTGATCGAGACCAACCTCAACTCGATGTTCAACGTCACCAAGCAGGTGGTAGGCGACATGGTGGAAAAGGGCTGGGGCCGCATTGTCAACATCAGCTCGGTCAATGGCGAAAAAGGCCAGGCCGGGCAGACCAATTACTCGGCTGCCAAGGCCGGCATGCATGGCTTCACGATGGCGCTGGCGCAGGAACTCGCCAACAAGGGCGTGACGGTCAACACCGTGAGCCCGGGCTACATCGGCACCGACATGGTCAAGGCCATCCGCCAGGATGTGCTCGACAAGATCGTCTCCGGCATCCCGGTCAAGCGCCTCGGCACGCCCGAAGAAATCGCCTCCATCATCGCCTGGCTGGCATCGGAGGAAGGTGGCTACTCCACCGGCGCCGACTTCTCGGTGAATGGTGGATTGCACATGGGTTGAGCCTCAAGCGAAGGGCGAGGACCCCCGGAGGGGATTGACCCGCGTACGGCTCAACCCGTGTAGGGGCCTCGATGGCCCTTGCTTGGTAATTCCGAGCCTTTCCACACCCCCAAAAAAGAACCCGCCACGGCGGGTTTTTTCATTTTCAGGCCCAATCCGTGCAAGGATGCGGGGTGACAAGCGGCGCTTGTCGTGCTAATTTGCCCCCTGCATTTCCGCCCGCACCATGCCCCTCTGTGGATGGCCGCGTTTTTTCCACCCTTCATCGCCGAAAGAACCCCCTCGCGTGCCCCACAGCGTTTCGCTCATCAGTACCATCGCCGCCGGCCTGGGCCTGGCCCTCATTTTTGGCTTCCTGGCTGCCAGGATGCGGCTGCCGTCGCTGGTCGGTTATTTGCTGGCCGGCGTGGTGATTGGTCCGTTCACGCCCGGTTTCGTGGCCGACGCGGCCATTGCCAGCCAATTGGCCGAAATCGGCGTGATGTTGCTGATGTTTGGCGTGGGCCTGCATTTCTCGCTCGATGATTTGCTGGCGGTACGCAAAATCGCAGTGCCCGGCGCCGTGGTGCAGATGACGGCGGCCACGGCAATGGGCATGGCGCTCGCCCACTGGTGGGGCTGGAACCTGGGGGGGGCGCTGGTATTCGGCCTGTCGTTGTCGGTGGCCAGCACGGTGGTGCTGCTGCGCGCGCTGGAGAGCCGGGGGGTGCTCGATTCCTTCAACGGCCGCATTGCGGTCGGCTGGCTGGTGGTGGAAGACCTGGCCATGGTGCTGGTGCTGGTGCTGTTGCCCCCGCTGGGGGGCTGGCTGGCGGGGAACGCGGACAGCGACGTCAGCGGGCTGTGGACCACGCTGGGCAAAACGCTGCTGCAGGTGGGCGGCTTTGTTGTGCTGATGCTGGTGGTGGGGCGGCGTTTTTTCCCCTGGGTGCTGTGGCAAGTGCAGCGCACCGGCTCGCGCGAACTGTTCACGCTGTGCGTGGTGGCGGCGGCAGTCAGCATTGCTTTCGGGGCGACTGCGCTGTTTGGCGTGTCGTTTGCGCTGGGCGCGTTTTTCGCCGGCATGGTGATGCGCGAATCGGAGTTCAGCCACCGCGCTGCGGAGGAATCGCTGCCGCTGCGTGATGCTTTCGCGGTGCTGTTTTTTGTGTCGGTGGGCATGCTGTTCGACCCGTGGGTACTGATCGAGCGGCCATTGCAGGTGCTGGTGGTGGTGGCCATCATCGTGGTGGGCAAGTCGCTGGCGGCGGCGGCGCTGGTGATGGCGTTCCGCTACCCGCTCAACACCGCGCTCACGGTGTCGGCCAGCCTGGCGCAGATTGGCGAGTTCTCGTTCATTCTGGTGGGCCTGGGGGCTTCGCTGGGGCTGCTGCCACCCGAGGGCCAGAGCCTGGTGCTGGCCGGTGCGCTGATCTCGATTGCGCTGAACCAGGCGCTGTTCACCGCCGTGGAGCCGCTGCAGCGCTGGATTCTGGAGAAATCGGCACTGGCCCGCAAGCTGGAGGCGCGCGACGATCCGCTGGCCGAGCTGCCCACCAGCACCGAAGCCAAGTACCTGTCGCAGCAGGTGGTGCTGGTCGGTTACGGCAGGGTGGGGCGGCGCATTGCCGCATCGCTCATCGCGCACCATATCCCCTTCGTGGTGGCCGAGCAGAACCGGGAAACGGTGGAAAAGCTGCGTGCCGACGGCATACCAGCGGTGTCGGGCGATGCGTCCGAGCCGGCGGTGCTGATCCAGGCGCACATTGCGCGCGCCCGCATGCTGGTGATCGCCACGCCGGATACGCTGAATGTGCGGCAGATGATTGCCGCAGCCCGCGCCCTCAATCCGGGCATCGAGACGGTGGTGCGCACCCACAACGAGGCCGAGGCCCGCCTG
>DASWYJ010000018.1:0-1683 GCA_036405035.1 Burkholderiaceae bacterium | reverse complement strand
GCGTCGTAGTGGGGCGACACCACCAGGCCGCCTTCCAGCGCATGGTCGCAGCGCAGGCCCTCCGGGGCCACAAAACGCTGCACCGTGCCGGCATGGGGCGTGAAATCCATGTCTTCGGCGCACAGGCGCACCTCGATGGCGTGGCCGTCGAACCGCACCTGGTCCTGCGCCAGCGGCAGCGCCTCGCCACGGGCCACGCGGATTTGCCAGGCGACCAGATCGAGTCCGGTCACCAGCTCGGTTACCGGATGCTCCACCTGCAGCCGCGTGTTCATTTCCATCAGGAAAAAAGCCCCCACGCTCCCCACTGCGTGTGGTTCGCTGCCCCCCAGCGCAGGCTTGTCCTGCGCTTCGCTTGGACGTGGGTCCGGGCCTTGCTTGGGGCGGCCCGGCGCTGCGGCCACCGCTTCTTCGGCAGGCACGTCCAATAGAAATTCCACGGTTCCGGCACCCACATAGCCCGCAGCCTGCGCCAATGCCACTGCACACTGGCCCATGCGCGCGCGCAGCGCTGCATCCACCGCCGGGCTGGGTGATTCCTCGATGATCTTCTGGTGGCGGCGCTGCACCGAGCAGTCGCGTTCGCCGAGGTGGATGCAATGGCCGTGGGCATCGGCAAACACCTGCACCTCCACATGGCGCGGGTTCAGCAGCGCCCGCTCGATCAGCAGCTCGTCGCTGCCGAAACTGCTGCGCGCTTCCGAGCGGGCGCTGGCCAGCGCGGCCAGCAGTTGCCCGGGCGCCGTGACCAGTCGCATGCCACGCCCGCCGCCACCGGCGGTGGCCTTGACCATGACGGGGTAGCCGATGCGGGTGGCCTCCTCGGTGAAGCGCGCATCGCGCTGGTCTTCGCCCTGGTAGCCGGGCAGCACCGGCACACCGTGGGCCAGTGCCAGCTGCTTGGCGCTGGACTTGCTGCCGAGTGCCCGGATGGCGGCCGGCGGCGGGCCGACCCAGATCAGGCCGGCATCGACCACCGCCTGCGCAAACGCGGCGTTTTCGCTGAGAAAGCCGTAGCCGGGGTGCACCGCGTCGGCACCGGTGGCCTGCGCGGCGGCCAGCAACTTGTCGATGCGCAGGTAGGTGTCGGCCGAGGCATTGCCGCCCAGCGCATGGGCCACCGTGGCCTCGCGCACATGCAATGCGCCAGCATCGGCATCCGAGTACACCGCCACGGTGTCGATGCCCATCGCCTGCGCAGTGCGGATGATGCGCCGGGCGATTTCACCGCGATTGGCGATCAGCAGACGCTTCATTGGCCGCGCCCTCGCGGCTCATCGCCCACGCGCTTCGCGCGCCAGGCCATTTGGTATGCGCATGACAAGCGCTTCGCGCAGTTGTCAGCACATCCCCGCGCTGCCGCGCGAGCGCCGCGATTGGCGATGAGCAGGCGCTTCATTGGCTGCGCCCTCGCGGCCCGTTGCCCACGCGCTTCATGCCGACGGCCGCTTCGCCACACCCATGATGCGCGACAGGATCTGCAGCATCACTTCGTCGGCGCCACCGCCAATCGACGCGAGCCGGCCGTCACGGTACATGCGCGAAACCTTGTTCTCCAGCGTGAAGCCCATGCCGCCCCAGAACTGCAGGCAGGTGTCGGGCACGGTGCGGTTGAGCCGGCCGGCCTTGAGCTTGGCCATGGAGGCGAGCTCGGTCACGTCCTGGCCGGCCACGTACAGCTCG
>DASWYJ010000017.1:0-3697 GCA_036405035.1 Burkholderiaceae bacterium | reverse complement strand
CGGCGGCTGGCCAGCCATTTGTCGATGACCAGCAGCAGCAGCATCAGCACCGGCATAATGGTGGGCGCCGAAATCTCGTTCAGCGACGTATCGAGCGCCGCTGAATAGAACACCACCAGCGCGATGGCGGTGGCCACGTAAGGCACAACGTGGATGCTTTCCTTCAGCATCGCGCGCAGCGCCACCATTGGCACCTCCACCTGCGCACGCTGGGTGCGGCGCATCTGCGATGCGAGGAAAAACAGCGTCGAAGTCAGCAGGAAAACAAAGAAACCCCAGTGGAACAGCTTGGACGTGGTGACCTGCTTGTTCAGCATGGCGATCAGCACCACCAGCAGGCAGGGCCGCAGCACCACGCCCAGCGAGCCCGACATGGCCGTGGCAGCCAGCGCGAACTGGCGGGTGCCGCCGGCATGCAGCACTTCGCGGTAGATGATGCCGCCGGCAGCGATCACGAAGATACCCGACGCGCCGGTGTAGGCCGTTGGCACCGCAGCGGCCAGCAGGATGATGTAGGTCAGCAGCTCGGGCGAGAGCCGCCATGGCCGCAGCAGATTGAGGAAGCGGTCGACGATGTCGGTCTGCTTCAGCAGCATGCCGGCGAAGATGAACAGCGCCAGGTTCAAAAAGATGGTGGGCAGCTCCATCAACTGGTTGATGTAGATAGCCAGCCCCGAAGGATGGCCCTGGGCAAAGAAGTACAGTCCGCAAATCATCGCCATCGTGGCGAACAGCGGCACCGACAGCAGGGCCATGCCCCAGCTGCCCCCGGCCTGTGCCGGCACCGGCCGCCAGAGCCGGTAGCCACTGATGGCCAGCATGGCGGTGAACAGCGCACACCACAAAACATGCAGCAGTGGATGTTCGACCACGAGGCCGGTGGCGGCGGTGATCTGGTAGTAGCGGATGCACGAGAACAGCAGCATGGCCGACGCAATGGCGATGGCACCGTTCGACACCCGCTGGTCCAGTGTGGTGCGTGCCGGCCGGATGCTGATGTGGTGGTTGGCCAGCGTCGTGACGATGGCCGCAATGGCGACCATCAGCAGCAGGATCAGCGGGCGGTTGTGCGTGCCCACCTCGAAGAGGGCGAAGAAGCCCGTCTCGACAGCACGGAACGCGCGCACCATCGGCGTGATGTGGGCCGCCGCCCGTTCATAGAAGTCGTGCTTGAGCCGGCATTCATCGCGCGCGGCCAGCAGTGCCGTACGCTGCTCATCGGCGGTTTGCGGCCGGTCACCGAACAGGGCATCCACCGCATCGCCCCCAGCCGGCGTTGCAGCGGGGGTGCTGTTTGCGCGCAGTTGTGCCTCGATGTCAACATGGCGGTCGCAGGACGGGCGGACCGGGTCGGCCCGCAGCATGAAATACTGCACCTGCTGGGTGGAATCGCCAAACAGCGATTCGCCCAGCTTGAGCATGCGGCCGTGGAGCATTTCACCGGTGTTGATGACCAGCGTCAGCACCAGTAGGAGGAACACCGGCAGGCTGAACAGCCATTCGAGCGGTGTGCGGTTGAACAGACCGCGTCGGGAGCCGGCAACGAGCGTCATGTTATTGCCACTCTTCCTCGGACTTGGTGGCGCACTCGGAATCGGCCGCGTTGATGCTGCAGCGCACGCGCTTGAGCACCTTCAGGCCGGTCTTGTTGTACAGCCCCTGTTTGGCAATGTCGATACGCGATTCGCGCAGCATCAGCGTGTACTTGTTGCCGTCTTCCGCCGACAGTTCCATCCAGGTCTCGGTGGGAATGGTGGCTTCGGCAGCGTCGATCAGCTTCTTAGCCCGGTCGAACTGGCCCAGCCAGTAGTCGCGCGATTTCTGGCCGAAACCGGCCGGAAACCTGGTCTGGTCAATCACCATCTGGTAGCTGAGGATCATCAGCGGAAAACGCGACACGGCGCCTTTTTTTCCCACGCCCTTGTACAGTTCCAGCGGCTTGTAGGCCAGCGCCGGCGCGGCCACGAAGTCGACCGATCCATTGTTGAACTTGGTAGAGAAGTTGCTGATGTCGGCCGACACGGGCTGCGCGCCGATCTTCTGGATCATCACGGCCTGTGCCTTGTCGTAGTCAAAGGCCGCGATCTTCTTGCCGGCCAGTGCTTCCACCGAATTGATCTTGCGGTCATTGACGATCGGATAGGCAGCGCCCACTGGCAACAGTCCGGCGATCTCGTATTTACCCTCGACCATCAGCTTGGCGGCTTCGGGCCGCGAGAAGGTCTGGATGGTGCGGCGCACGGCCTCGTAGCTGGCCGGCATGTCGATCTTGCCGTTGCGCAGAATGGTGGTGGAGCCCAGCGTATCGATGGAGCCGGCCACGGCATTGAACTGCCGTGTGCGGAAACCCATGGCGATGACGGCGTCGCACTGGCCGGTGCGGAAGTCTTCGGTGGCCACGCGCTCGTCGGTATAGGCTTTCAGGTCGAACTGCACGTTGTGCTTCTGCATTTCCAGCACATAGTCCTTGGCCATGTTGAACTGGTCCCCGCTGTTGCCCAGCAGGTCGTAGACGCAGAGTTTCTGTCCGGCGTGGGCCGCGACACCGAGGGTCAGGCCGGCAGCAACCAATGCGGCGCTGCGAAGGGAATGGGCGAGGGTCATGGTCAGGTCCTTCTCTATGGATGGGGCTATGCGGTGGGAGGGGGCGGTCAAAGGGGCGTGTGGCGTGGCGGGCTATTTCAGGAACTCGCTGGTGTCCACGTTGTTCTTGAGCTCGTTTTTCTCGTTCCAGAAAGTGCCGAGGCCACCAACCGGCGTGCGTGAGCCGGTGCCGAGGGTCCAGTCCACATCCGAGAGATGCTGGATCGCGGCCACTGCGGTCTGGTCGATGTAGCGGTATTCCTTGTTGGGCGCGAAGCCCGGTGCCGTGGCAAAGCGCTGGATGATGGTGCGCACGCGGGCCTTGTCGTCTGTCACGCCGGCACTGATGGCGGCCAGAACATGCGCTATGCGCACGCCGCTTTTTTCGGCCTTGGCCATGGCCTTGTCGAAAGTGCCGGCAACATCCTTGCCCTCGGCAGCGCCGGGCACGGTGCTCCATACGGTGGCGCGGATGGCCTGGGGCGCGCCCCACCACTTGGTGTCGTCCAGGCAGGTCATGGCAAATTCGGCCTTTGGTGGAATGTCGGTCGGCACGCCGACGGTTTTTTCGGCGGCGATGTCGTTCACCGTGGCTTGCAGCCCGGAGAGCGTGCCCAGCAAATAGATGGTCTGGTTGAAGTCGCCCTTCACCCGGCCGAACTGGGGGCAGGTCTCACCGTATTTGAAGCGGAGCTTCTGTTCCAGGCTGGTGCGCATGTGTTCGAACGCGGCCAGCTGGCGGCGGGCCGTGCGCTCGATCAGGCGCTTGTAGCTGGTGCGCGCATCCTGGGCTTCCACGCTGCGCTTGTCGCGCTGGGCACGCAGGTAGCGCAGCTCCTCGGTGTTGGCCTCCAGGTCGGCGCAAATCCCCGATGAGGTGGACAGGATGGACTCCAGGCCTGATGGGTCGCCGTAAAACGAGCGCATGCTGCCCATCAGCGGGACCATGGTGGTGGCGTAGTTGCAGCCCATGTTCAGGTCGGAAACCGCCAGCGCCGGCGGCACCGAGTTCCGTTCAAGTGTGCCGATGACGGCGTTGGTGCCGGTGCGTTGCAGGCTTTGGCATCCGGTCAGCGCCATCAGCCCCGCGAGCGAGGCGACGGTCAGCGCGCCG
>DASWYJ010000016.1:0-4195 GCA_036405035.1 Burkholderiaceae bacterium | reverse complement strand
CCCCATCACCTACGACATCGCCAGCCTGATGCGCGACGCCTTCCTCAGCTGGGAGGAGGATTTCGTGCTGGAAGTCACCGTGCGCTACTGGCAGACGGCGCGCAAGGCCGGCCTGCCGGTGGACGACGATTTTGGTACTTTCTACCGCAGTGTCGAGTACATGGGCCTGCAGCGCCACCTCAAGGTGGCTGGCATCTTTGCCCGGCTCACGCTGCGCGACGGCAAGCCCAAGTACCTTGCCGACGCACCCCGCTTCATTGGCTACATCCGCTCCACCGCCTCGCGCTACCGCGAACTCGGGCCACTGCTCCAGCTCATCGACCAGATCGAGGGCATCGAGGTGCCCACGGGGTATGCTTTTGGCCGGGTATGAGCCATTTGCGGCCTTGGCCAGCGCCATTGCTCGTTAGATTGCTTCATTTTTAGTAGCATTTGATGCCCCGCTTCTATTGCCCCCTGGCCCTCGACAGCGGCGCCACCCTGGAACTCCCGCCCAATGCCGCGCGCCATGTGCAGGTGCTGCGCCTGCAGCCCGGCGACGGCGTGACGCTGTTCAACGGCGCCGGCGGCGAATGGGCGGCGCGCGTCACGCAGATGGGCCGCAGCCATGTGGCGGTGGAAGTGGGCGCGCACGACCCCGCCGAACGCGAGGCGCCGCGCGCCGTGCACCTGGCCCTCGGCATGCCGGCCAACGAGCGCATGGACTGGCTGGTCGAGAAAGCCGCCGAGCTGGGCGTGGCCAGCATCCAGCCGCTGCTCACCGAGCGCGCCGTGCTGCGCCTGAGCGGCGAGCGCGCCGACAAGAAACGCGCCCACTGGCAGGCCGTGGCCGTGGCCGCCTGCGAGCAATGTGGCCGCAACCGCGTGCCGCCGGTGCATGCCGTGCTGCCGCTGGCCGACTGGCTGCGCACCGCGCCGGTCGAAGGCGTCCGCGTGCTGCTGGCACTGCGGCCCGGCAGCGCCACGCTGGCCAGCGCGGCAATGGCCGGCGCGGTCACTTTTCTGTCGGGCCCCGAAGGCGGCCTGAGCGCCGCCGAGGAAGACGCCGCCATCGCCCGCGGCTTTGCGCCAGTCACGCTCGGCACGCGGGTGCTGCGCGCCGAAACCGCGCCGCTCGCTGCGCTGGCGGCGCTGACGCTGGCCTGAGCCACCGCCGCCGGTCCTGCGCAGTGCCCCCGGGCGCGGCGGGGTCGTGGCGGGCCGTGCCGTCACCCCGCTGCGCTATAAAGAACGCTTCGTCAATTTTCACGGGAGCACCGCCATGGGCTTGTTCGATTCGATAGTGGGTGCGGCCATGGGCCAGGTGCAGCAGCAGGGCGGCCTGGCCGGTGCGCTGGGCGGCCTGCTGGCCAACGATGGTGCGCAGGGAGGCTTGAGCGGCTTGATCGACAAGTTCAACCAGGCCGGGCTGGGCGAGGTCATCCGCTCATGGATTGGCAGTGGCCAGAACCTGCCGATCTCGGCCGAGCAGCTGCAGGCCGTGCTGGGCAGCGACACGGTGCGCCAGATTGCGGCCCAGCTGGGTGTGGACCCGCAACAGGCAGCGGCGCAGCTGGCCGGCTTGCTGCCGGGCCTGGTCGATCAGCTCACGCCGCAGGGCGCGGTGCCCGAGCAGGGCCTGGGAACGGGCGGCGATCTGTTCGGCATGCTGGGCGGATTGCTCCGAAAATAAGAGCAATATATCTAGCATTGACGCTGGCCATAGGCCAATTTCATTCAGATCGTGCGGGAAAGCGGCTGCTCAGCCACTCCTGCAGCGCACCCAGCACCGGCGCGCGGTCCGGGTCGTTGAAGATCTCGTGGAAATGCTGCTCGAAGCAGTGCGCCTGCAGCACGCCGGGCGGTGCGGCGGCGGCAAAGGCGCGGCTGCCGGCCGGGTTCACCAGCTTGTCCGCGCCGGCATACAGCAGCAGCGTGGGCACGTTCCAGTGTGGTGCGGCGGCCAGGGTCGCCGGGCCGGTGTCGGCGATGAACTGCGCCAGCCGCACGCCGATGCGGTTGTGCACCCGGGAGTCATTCCTGTAGGCGTCCACCACCCGTGCGTCGCGCGCCAGATACTGCAGCTTCAGGCCATTGGCCACGCGCAGGCCGGGCGCCACCCGTGGCACCACGGCCAGCAGCCAGCGCTGAAATGCACTGAGCCCCGGGTCGAACGCGGGCGATGACAGCACCAGGCCCGCCACCGGCCGCAGCCTGCGCGCCACGAACTGCGCCGCCACCAGCCCGCCCATGCTGTGGCCCAGCAGCAGCAGCGGAGGCGGGACACGGTGGCGGCTGGTGTACTGCAGCAGCGTGTTGTCCACCACGTCGGCCAGGTCGTCAAACAACCGGTTGGGCGCGGGCAGGTCGCCGCGCTGGCCGCCCGATTCGCCGTGCCCCACCTGGTCATAGCCGCGCACCGCGAAACCCCAGGCATTGAGCTGGCCGGCGAGCCGGTTGTAGCGGCCCATGTGTTCACCCAGCCCATGCACCAGGACGACCACGGCGCGCGGCACGCCAACGGCCAGCGGCCAGTCATAGACGGCGAGGTTGTCGCCATCAACGGCGGTGAGCGGGGACAGCACAGCAGGCATAGGGCCGCAGTATGCAGCCACCGGCACGGGTGGCAAGCCGGGACAAACGCCGATGGGGCCGGGTAGCGTGGCCGTCCGGCCGGTCAGGCTACTGCGGCACCCGCGCAATCACCTGCGCCACGGCGGCGGTCAGGCGGCGGGCGTAGTCGAGGTGCAGGAATTCATTGGGGCCGTGGGCATTGCTCTTGGGGCCGAGCACGCCGCACACCATCATCTGCGCCTGCGGGAAGCCCTGGCTCAGCATGTTCATCAGCGGGATGGTGCCGCCCTGGCCGATGGTGCCGCAGGGAGCGCCGAAATGCGCCTGCGAGGCGGCGTCGAGCGCCTGCGCGAACCAGGGCGCGGTGCTGGGGGCGTTCCAGCCGGTGGCGCCGCCTTCGCCGGTGAAGGTCACGCGGGCCTGGTAGGGGGCGTTGTCTTCCAGCAGCGTTTTCAGCTGCTGCACCGCCTGCGCCGCGTCCACCAGCGGGGGCAGGCGCAGCGAGAGCTTGAAGGCGGTGTAGGGCCGCAGCACGTTGCCGGCATCCTTGAACGCCGGCAGGCCCTCGGCGCCGGTCACGCTCAGCGTGGGCCGCCAGGTGCGGTTGAGCAGGGCCTCCACGGGGTCGGTGGTGGTGGGCAGCGTGAAGGCGGTGGCGCCACCGCAGTCGTAGTGGGCCCACGGGAAGCGTTTGTAGAGTTCGTCGCCCAGAATGGCGGCGGTGGCCCGCGCCTGCGCCAGCCGTTCGGCCGGCACCTCGCAATGGAAACTCGCCGGCAGCAGGCGGCCGGTGGCGCTGTCTTCGAGTCGGTCGAGCACCTGTCGCAGGATGCGGAAGCTGGAAGGCACCACGCCCGAGGCGTCGCCCGAATGCACGCCTTCGGTCAGCACTTCCACCTTCAGCACGCCGCTGGCCATGCCGCGCAGCGAGGTGGTGAGCCAGAGCTGGTCGTAGTTGCCGGCGCCGGAGTCGAGGCAGACCACCAGGCCCACGTCGCCCAGCCGGGTGCGCAGCGCGTCCACATAGGGCAGCAGGTCGTAGGAGCCGCTTTCCTCGCAGGTCTCGATGAGGCCAACGATGCGCGGGTGCGCGCTGCCCTGGTTCTTCAGCGCCTGGATGGCGGCGATGCTGGCGTAGACCGCATAGCCGTCGTCGGCGCTGCCGCGGCCGTAGAGCTTGCCGTCGTCGAGCTTCGGGGTCCAGGGGCCGAGGTCGTTGCGCCAGCCGGTGAATTCGGGCTGCTTGTCGAGGTGGCCGTACATCAGCACGGTCTGGGATGTGGCCCCCACGCTCCCCGCTTCGCGTGGTTCGCTGCCCCCCGGGGGGGGCGTGCCTTGCCTGGGGCGGCCCGGCGCTGCGGCAGCCGCACCGGCCGCCCGCGCCGCCGGCACCTCGAAGAACAGCACCGGTGTGCGCCCCGGCAGCCGCACGATTTCCAGCACCAGGCCGGGCACCTTCTGAGCGGTGATCCAGTCGGCGGCGTCGCGCACCACGGTCTCAATGTAGCCGTGCTGCTGCCAGTCGGCATCGAAACCGGGCGACTTCGCCGGAATGGCGATGTAGCGGGTGAGCTGGCGCACGATGTCGCCCTGCCACTGCGCGTCGATATCGGCCTGCAGGCGGGCGGTGTCCAGCAGCGGG
>DASWYJ010000015.1:0-12725 GCA_036405035.1 Burkholderiaceae bacterium | reverse complement strand
GAGCTGGCTGCAGTGGTATCCGCCCGAGATCGCGACCTGTGGCCGCGACTTCTACGGCATGATCGAAACCTTCCCGCTGCAGCGCGCCATTCCCATGATCTTCAAGGGCAGCGGCGACTGCACCAAGATCGACTGGACCTTTCTGGGCGGCAGCATCGCCAACTGGTCCTTTGTGAGCTTTGCGGCCATCACACTGGTGGTGCTGGTACTGTTGGTACGTACCGCGCGGCGCAAAAACTAGGCAGAGTACTGCCATGCGGCGCCGGGCGCCGCAATGAAAGCCGGCATTTGAACAAAGCTGGAATACTGTATACATTAACAGTATTCCAGCTTTGTTTTTTTATGGCCGCCGCTTTGTCCCTTCGCTCCCCCGACACCGCCCTTGCCAGCGTATGGCGCGCCAGCGAACTGGGCTTTGAGCCCCTGCGCACGCTGGACACCGGCCATGCCGCGCTCAATGCGGTGTTGCCTGGCGGTGGCTGGCCGGTGGGCGCGCTGGTCGAGCTGCTGCAGGACACGGCCCATGCCGAATGGCGGCTGCTCGCGCCACTGCTGGCCACGCTGGGCCGCGCGCCGGGCAGCCCTTCGCAGGTGGTGCTGGTCGGCGCGCCCTGGCTGCCGTTTGCGCCGGCGCTGGCGGGGCAGGGCATTGCGCCACAGCAGTTGCTGTCGGTGCAGGGCGACACGCCCGCCGCGCTGCTGTGGGCCACCGGCCAGGCGCTGCGCTGCGCCGATGTGGCCGCCGTGCTGGCCTGGCTGCCGCGCAGCAAAAGTGCGTCGCTGCGGCGGCTGCAGGTGGCCGCGCAGCAGCACGGCAAGCTGCTGTTCGTGGTGCGCGGCATGCAGGCCCACAACGATTCGTCGCCCGCACCGCTGCGGCTGGCGCTGTCGCTGGCGCCCGGTCCGCTGCAGCACCTGCGGGTGGACGTGTTCAAACGGCGAGGCCCACCGCTGGCGCAACCCGTCGAGCTGACCGCCCGCCCGGCGCGGCTGCAGGCCCTGCTGGCGGCCAGCCGTGCGCGCGCACGGCGCCGGCAGCCGGCCCCCGTTGCCGCCGTGCCTGTTCAGGGAGTGGTGCATGCACTGGCTTGCCTTGCTGCCAACGACGACGCCTGATGCGGCAGACACTGCCAGCGCGCAACGGGCGTTGGGTTGGCAGGCGCTGCGCTTCACGCCCCGCGTCGCGCTGCAGGACGAAGCCGTGCTGCTGGAAGTGGCCGCCAGCGCGCGGCTGTTCGGCGGCCTGCGGGCGCTGGTGCAGCAGCTTGCAGCGCTGGTTGATGAAGAAAACAAGCCGCTGGCCAGCACAGAATGGGCCTATGGCGCTACATCTTTGGTAGCGTTGGGGCGGCTGCGCGTGCGCGTGCAAACGCCGCAGGCCGGGCCGGTGGCGCTGCGCGCCTTGCCGTTGTCCAGCCTGAGCGCCGCCCGCGACCACCTGGCGGTGCTGGAGCGCATTGGCTGCCGTACCTGGGGCGATCTGCAGGCCCTGCCGCGTGGCGGCGTGGCCCGCCGTTTTGGCCAGCCGCTGCTCGACGCGCTGGACCAGGCCTGCGGACAGCAGCCCGAAAGCCATGCCTGGCTGGTGCTGCCCGAAGTGTTCGAGGACAGCCTGGAACTCGGTGCGCTGGTCGAGAATGCCGGCGCCCTGCTGTTTGCCGCACGCTGTTTGCTGGCGCGCCTGCGCAGCTGGCTGGTGGCGCAAAGCGGCGGCCTGCTCGCGCTGCAGCTGGTCTGGCATTTCGACACCCGGCGCGGTGTGGCAGAGCAGGGCGCGCTGGTGCTGCGCCTGAGCGAGCCGGCGCAGGACATGGCACACGCCACCCGGCTCCTGGCCGAGCAACTGGCGCACGTCACACTGCCAGCGCCGGTGCATACGCTCACGCTGCGCTCGCTTGACGTGGTGCCGCTGCCTGCCGCCAGCCGCAGTCTGCTGGTGCAGGAACGGGCCAACGGCGACAGCCTGGCGCAACTGGTCGAGCGGCTCAGCGCCCGGCTCGGCCCGCAGGCCGTGCGCCGCTGGCAGCCCTGCGCCAGCCAGGTGCCCGAGCGCATGCAGCGCGGGGTGGCGGCGCAGGAACTGCTGGCCCACCACCGCAAGGCCGCCACGAACGACCAGGGTTTGTGCGAGGCGCTGCTGCCTTCCTGGCTGCTGGAAGCACCGCTGCCGCTGGAGGTGCGTGGCAACCGCCCCTGGTACCAGGGGCCGCTGACCCTGCTGGCCGGCCCGCAGCGGCTGGAGTCCAGCGGCTGGCTGGCGGATGCGCCGGCACTGCAAAGGCGGCCGGCCATGCGCGACTACTTCATCGCCCGCAGCGAGAGTGCGGGCCTGCTGTGGATCTTCCAGCCCCGGCTGGGCGCGCAGGCGGGTTGGTACCTGCATGGCATCTTTGCCTGAGCCGCCATGGACACCGCACTGCCGGCCTATGCCGAACTCCATGCGCTGAGCAATTTCAGCTTCCAGCGTGGCGCCTCACGGCCCGAAGAACTGGTCGCGCGTGCGCACGAACTGGGCTACAGCGCGCTGGCCATCACCGACGAATGCTCGGTGGCCGGTGTGGTGCGCGCGCACAGGGTGGCCCGGCAGGTGGGCCTGAAGCTGCTGCCCGGTGCCGAGTTCCGGGTGCAGGCCACGGCGCCGTTCACGCTGGTGGTGCTGCCGCACAACCTCAACGGCTGGGGCAACCTCTGCACGTTCATCACCGCAGCCCGCAGCGATGCCAGAAGCGCAGGCTATGCCGTGGTGTGGGAGCACACCGATTTCTCGCAGCTCACCGATTGTGAAGTGCTGCTGGCGCCCCGGCGCCAGCCTGGCGATGCTATCGATACCGAAGCATTTCAACGCCAACTGGTGCTGGCCCGCAGCCTGTTTGGTTCTCAATTGTGGCTGGCGGTGGAGTTGCTCAGCCATCTCGACGACGCCTTGCACCTGCAGCAGCTCGAAGCCTTGTCAGCCGCCACCGGTGTGCCGCTGGTAGCCGCCGGCAACGTGCTGATGCACGCGCGCTCGCGCAAGCCCTTGCAGGATGTGCTCACCGCCATCGCGCTGGGCCAGCCGGTACAGGACTGTGGCTTTGCACTGCAGCCCAATGCCGAGGCGCATCTGCGGCTGCGGGCGCGGCTGGCCACGGTGTACGACGCACATCTGCTGCAGGCCACACTGACCGTGGCAGCGCGCTGCAGTTTCAGTCTTGACGAAATCCGCTACCAGTACCCGCTGGAGACCGTGGCCGATGGCGGCACGCCGGCGCAAACCCTGGCGGACCTTACCTGGCAGGGCGCCGCAGAGCGTTTTCCCGGCGGCGTGCCGGAAAACGTGCGCACCCAGATTGCCAAGGAACTGGCGCTGATCTCCGAGAAGCAATACGAGATGTATTTCCTCACGGTGCATGATCTGGTGCGCCATGCACGCGCTAGAAAAATCCTGTGCCAGGGCCGCGGCTCGGCGGCCAATTCGGCGGTCTGCTATTGCCTGGGTGTGACGGCGGTAACCCCTGAAAACGGCAATCTGCTGTTCGAGCGTTTCCTCAGCAAGGAGCGCGATGAGCCGCCGGACATCGACATCGACTTCGAGCACGAGCGGCGCGAGGAAGTCATCCAGTACATCTATCAAAAATACGGCCGCGACCGCGCGGCGATTGCGGCCACCGTCATCAGCTACCGCTCCCGCAGCGCGCTGCGCGACACCGGCAAGGCGCTGGGCATTGCGCCAGGGCTGGTGGACCGCTTTGCCAAAGAGCATTTCTGGTTCGATGGCCCCGAGGTCTTGCGCGAACGCCTGCAAACCCTGGGCGTGGACCCGGGCGACGGTTATGTACTGCAATGGCTGGACATGGCGCGGCAACTGATGGGGGACTGGCGCGAGGGCCTCTCGGCCTTCCCGCGCCACCTGAGCCAGCACGTGGGTGGTTTTGTACTGACCCAGGGTCCGCTGACCCGGCTGGTGCCGGTACAGAACGCCGCCATGAAGGACCGCAGCATCATCCAGTGGGACAAGGACGACCTGGAGACCGTGGGGCTGATGAAGGTCGACGTGCTGGCGCTGGGCATGCTGTCGGCGATACGGCGCTGCCTGGATTTCGTCAACACATGGCGCGGCACAGATTACCAGTTGCACACCATTCCGAAAGACTGCATAAAAACCTACGACATGATCTGCGCAGCCGACACCGTGGGTGTGTTCCAGATCGAGAGCCGCGCGCAAATGAGCATGCTGCCGCGCCTGAGGCCGCGCTGCTACTACGATCTGGTGGTCGAGGTCGCCATCGTGCGGCCGGGGCCGATCCAGGGTGGCATGGTGCATCCGTACCTGAAGGCGCGCGAACGCCTGCGCCAGAAACTCGAAATCCATTACGAAAAACCCGACCTGAAAAAGGCCCTGGAACGCACACTGGGTGTGCCGATCTTCCAGGAGCAGGTGATGCAGATCGCCATGATCGCTGCCGATTTCAGCCCCGGCCAGGCCGATGCGCTGCGCCGCTCGATGGCGGCATGGAAGCGCAGTGGCGGAGTGCACCGTTTCGAGCGGCCGCTGATCGATGGCATGGTGGCCAATGGCTACCGCCAGGAGTTCGCAGAGGCGATCTTCAAACAGATCCTGGGCTTTGGTGAATACGGTTTCCCCGAAAGCCACGCCGCGAGTTTTGCCATCCTGGTGTACGTGAGCTGCTGGCTCAAGCGGCACGAGCCGGCGTGTTTCCTGGCCGCGCTGCTCAATGCCCAGCCGATGGGGTTTTACGGCCCGTCGCAGCTGGTGCAGGATGCGCGGCGCCACGGCGTGGTGGTGCGGCCGGTGGATGTGCTGCACAGCAACTGGGACAGCACGCTGGAGCACGACCTGGCCTCGGCCCAGCCGGCGGTACGGCTCGGCCTGCGGCTGGTTGCGGGCCTGGGTCGCGATGCCGCCGCACGCATGGTGCAGGCCCGCACACAGTCGCTGCCGCACAGCACCGAAGACCTGGCCCTGCGCGCCGGGCTCGACCGCAAGGACCTGAACGCGCTGGCCGCTGCCGACGCCCTGGCCAGCCTGGCCGGCCACCGGCGCCAGCAGGTCTGGCAGGCCGCTGCGCTGAAACCTGCACCAATACTGCTGCACCAGGTGCCCACCTACGAGGCGCCGCTCGCGCTGCCCGCCGCGCCCGAGGGGGAAGACATCGTGTTCGACTACCGGTCCACCGGCCTCACGCTGCGCCGCCACCCGCTGGCGCTGCTGCGGCCCCGGCTGGAAAAGCGCGGCCTGCTCACCGCCGCCCAGCTGCGCGCGGTGCCACACGGGCAGGTGGTGCGGGCCTGTGGCATCGTCACCGTGCGCCAGCAGCCACAAACCGCCAAGGGCACGATCTTCGTCACGCTGGAAGACGAGACCGGCCCGGTCAATGTGATTGTGTGGAAATCGCTGCGCGAGGCGCAGCGCAGCGCCTTGCTGCATGCGCGGCTGCTGGCGGTCCGTGGCGTCTGGCAGCGCGACACCGACAGCGGCGGCAACGTGCAGCACCTGGTGGCCCACCGGCTGCTGGACCTCACGCCGCTGTTGGGCCGGCTGGGCACCAGCAGCCGCGATTTCCATTGAACCGGATATGTTGGCAGGGCTGCGCGCTGTCCTACACCACGCCGCCCCGGTTGTCCGCATAATCTTTCCATGTTCCCGCAGATCCTCCCGCGTCGCGTTTCCCGTGTTACCCGGTTTGCACCGGTGGTGGTTGGCGTGCCCTGGGAGGAAAACCCCGACGCGTTTCACCAGCAGCTGGCGCACTTCAATCTGGCGCGTATTGCCCCGGCAACGCCCTCGAACGACTGGCAAGCCCACATGGAGCAGGCGCACGGGCTGCAGATCCAGGAAGGCCACTACCTGGAAGCCCTGCGCCAGGCCATTGCCGGCCAGCTGCCTCCCCACACGCTGGATGCCCATGCCTTTGTTGCCTGGTTCGAGCAACTCCAACATGTCGGCCCGGGCCAGCAACACCCGTTGTTTGACTGGCTCGCCCACACGGCCGACATGGCGCAGATGCGCTGGTTCCTGCGGCAGGAAGCCGCCGGCGAAGCGGGGTTCGATGACCTCGTGGCCTACACCCAGGTCAAGCTGCCGGTGCGTGCCAAGCTGGAATGCGCCCGCAACTACTGGGACGAAATGGGCCACGGCAAACAGAAGGCCATGCACGGCGAAATGCTGGCACACATGGTTGCCACGCTCGATTTGCAGCCCACCATCGAAACCACCGTGTGGGAATCGCTGGCCGTGGCCAACACCATGCTGGGCCTGGCGACCACGCGGCGCTATGCCTACCACGCGCTCGGCGCGCTTGGCGCCATTGAACTCACCGCGCCCGGCCGGGTCGGCAAAGTGTCCGCCGGCATGCGCCGCCTGGGCCTCGACGGCCAGATGCGCGCGTACTTCGATTTGCATGCCGCGCTCGACAAGGCCCATGCGCGGGCCTGGATCAGCGAGATCATCCGCCCCCTGGTCGAGGCCGATCCTTCCTGCGCGCGCTGGCTGGCCGAAGGCGCGCTGATGCGCCTGCTCTGTGGCGAGCGCTGTTTTGTGCGCTACAGCGCGGAGCTGGGCATGCCAGCCCTGCACTGATGGGGGCTGCCATTGGTGCGCCCGTGCCCGACCCGGCGCTCGTGGCGTTGCTGGCCGCGTTGCACGACAGCGGCTACCAGTTCACCACCCCCACACCACTGACCCACCAGCGTGTCTGGCAGCACCGCGCGGGCATGCCTGCCGCATCACTGCGCGACGTGTTTGGCTGGAGCCTGCCGTTCGATGCCGCCGTGCTCCCGTCAACGCTGTTCGCGCTGGCGCAACAGGCGGGCGTCCTGGTGCGGGAAGGGGCGCGTTACCGGAGCACCGTGCGTGTCTCCAGCCTGGGCGGGCAGCGCTACCTGCATTCGGCCTTTCCCACCGACGCTGCCGACGCCGTGTTCTTTGGTCCCGACACTTACCGTTTTGCGAACTTCCTGCGCGAGAACCTGCAAGGTGAAAGCCGCGCCGGCCTGCGCTTGCTCGACATCGGTTGCGGCAGCGGTGCCGGAGGCCTGGTTGCCGCCAGCCTGTGCCCGCAGTTGCAACTGGTGCTGAACGACATCAACCCGCAGGCCCTGCGTTTTGCCGCCGCCAACGCACAGGCCGCTGGTGTGGCGGCCGAATACGCGCTGGGCGATGCGCTGTCGGCTGTGCAGGGTGATTTCGATCTGATCATTGCCAACCCGCCGTACCTTGCCGACGATTCCCACCGTGCCTACCGCGATGGCGGCGACCGGCTCGGCCGTGCGCTCAGTGTGCGCATGGCTACGGAAGCGCTGCCCCGCCTCAGGCCGGGCGGCCGGCTGTTGCTGTACACCGGCGTGGCCATGCTCGATGGGGGCGATCCTTTTCTGGCGGACATGGTGCCTGTGTTGCGGGCCGCCGGATGTACGTGGCACTACGAGGAAATCGATCCTGATGTGTTCGGTGAAGAACTGGAGCGCATCCCATACCGGTCGTGCGACCGCATTGCCGCCGTGGGACTGCGGGCGGTGCTGCCGGTCGCCGGCCCCTGAATTGCTCAGGCGAGGTCGCCCAGCCGGTGGGCTATTGCTGGTGGTGTTTGCTGTGCCTTGACACGCCGTACGTATTCCTTGGGGATGGCCAACAGGTTGCCATCGGCCCACCGGTCGTACACGCGCTCCAGCCGGTATGTGGGCTGCCGGAAGAAAACCAGCGAAACCGTATCGGAGACGAACTGGTAGAAGAGGTAGTCATGGGGAAAGAGCTCGGGACCGGCCTGGCCATCGTGCGTGGCCTTTTCGTTCTGTGTCCACTCAAAGAAAACGACCGGCCGGTACTGGTTCAGTGTTTGCCGCAGTCCACGCAGCGCGAAAGGCTCGAAACCTTCGACGTCCATCTTGATGAAGTCGAGCCGGTCTATGCCCATGTCCCGCACACAATCATCCCCCCGCCGGACTTCCAGCTGAACGGCCTGGGTGCCGGATGCATTGCTTGCAAAACTGCCCGTGCCGGTATTGTTGCTGCCCGGTGGAAAGTAGCTCTCAACCGCATTGCGCTCACCCAGCCCGAATGGACAGAGTTCCAGATTGGTGATCTGGTTGTCATGCACCTTTTCCAGCAGCTTGCGGTAGACATCCGGAAACGGCTCGAATGCAAAGACCTGCTTGCTCTGTGCCGCCATGAACAGTGCATGGTGCCCGATGTTCGCCCCGACGTCGAAAACGACGGGATCGGCCATCGGTTCCAGTACCTCCTGCGCCAGACGCAACTCCTCTGCGGTATATGCGCCGTAGTAGAAAACACTCCAGTCGATGAAGGTATTGAAATTGCCCCGGTAGCGCTGTCCATGGAACGGCACGGTGAATTCTTCGGAAGGGGCACGATCGGGATCGTGAAACCGCCGGATGATCCGGTCCCGGACACCGAATCGCAGGAAGTGCTGGTGCCCAAGCAACTGGAGGAGTCCCCTGAAGAAACGCATGTTCTGGCCGATTCTGATGTGAATATCGAGGGGATTCAGTATCGTTCAAAAATGCGCCACGGCTGGCGCCGCATGCGCCCTAGTTCGACGGCGGATACCGGTCAAGCAGCCGCTGCTGCATCCAGTGCAGGCGCGCGAGTTCGCGCAGCGCCATCGGCGCATGGCCACGCCGCCGGTTGGCGGCACCGATGGCAAACAGCAGCGCCTGCTTGGCAAAGATGGTGCGAAACCCCTGCAACAGCGGGGTGTCCGGGTCCCAGGCCTGGATGGCCTCGGAGCCGGCGCCATTGACTTCCATGATCCAGAAACCTTTGCCCTGCGCCAGCAGCGCGAGGCTTTCGAAGCGCACGTCGAAGCGGCCGAAATGAAACGTGGGCATGTCCCGTGCGATGGCGTCGATGGCCGCAGTGAGCGCCGGCGTGGCGCAGGCGCCGCCGTCGCGGTAAAGGCCGCCGATGCGGGTCGAGCCGATGGTCGAGAGCCGCACCGTCTGGCCGGCGGCGGGAACCGTGAGCGGGTTCAGCGTGAAGTCGTGGTCGCGCCGCTCCAGCAGGCGCTGGGTGCGCGGGGCTGCGGCCATCAGTTCGGCAATGGTCGATGTGCCGTCGCCCACCACCTCGGGGAAGTGCCGCAGCGCCAGGCCGATGATGCGGCCCTGGGGCGCGTCGGGGTGGCGTGCGTAGAAGATGCCGGCTTCGCCTTCCAGCGGCACGAAGGTTTGCAACACTGCCGTCTGGTCCGGCGGAAAGGCTGCAAAGTAGGCGGCCAGTGCGGCCTCGTCCTGCACCAGCCGCACGCCAAAGCCACACATGCCCAGATCGGGTTTGACGATGAGCGGAAACACCAGGCCGGCACCGGCCATGGCCGCACGCACGGCGGCCATGCTGTCCCGCTGAGCCGGGGCAATGGCACACCACGGCGCGGTGGCGGCACGCGCCAGCGCACCCATGCCGCTGAAGTACTCGCACTTGCCTTCGCCCACCAGCCCGCCCGAGGTGATGGCGGGATTGGCTGCCGACGGCAGCGTGGTGCTGTGGTGCTTCAGCGAGAGCCACAGCCACTGCACGACCAGCGGCACGCAGATCAGCCATTTGGGCATGCGCTCCAGCAGGCTTTGCGGTGCTGCGGACCCGGTGGCAGTGATGGTGGTGCCCAGGCGGGCGGCGTGCAGTGCGGAATCAGGCATGGAGGGCACCCCGGCGGTAGCGTGCCGGCAAGGCGTCCATGTGCACCAGCATGGGCAGGTCGGCAGTGTTGAAGTCGGGGTCCCAGGCGGGTGCGCCCAGCACACGGGCACCCAGGCGCAGGTAGCCCTGGATCAGCGCGGGCGGTGGCACGTCGGCGGCGGCATCGAGGCTGTCCACCGGCAGCGCCAGCCGGGGCTGCACCTGCAGCGCGGGGGGCGCCAGGTAGCGCTGGCGCACCTGGTGCCAGATGCCGGCCGCCGCGCGGCCACAGGGCACGCCGTTGTACTGCATGGGTATGCTGGCACAGCCCACCATGGTGTCGAGCCGGTTGTGCAGCGTGAATGCGGCCAATGCGCTCCACAGCGCCAGAATCACCCCGCCGTGGCGGTGTTCGGGGTGCACACAGCTGCGCCCCAGTTCGGCCATGCGGGGGCGCAGGCTGTGCAGCGGGGCGAGGTCGAACTCCTGGTCGCAGTAGGTGCCCCCGGCGCGCCGTGCCTGCGCAGGGGTGAGCACCCGGTAGGTGCCAATGACTTCCCGGGTCGCGGCATCGCGGACCAGCAGGTGCTCGCAGAAATCGTCGAAGCGGTCGATGTCGTGGCCGGGCAGCGGGGAGGCGATCCGGGCGCCCAGTTCGCCGGCAAACACCGCAAAGCGCAGGCGCTGCGCCTGCCGCACCTCGTCGAGGTGGCGGGCCCAGGACACGCTGACCCCGCGGGCCGCTGCGATGGCGCCCGGCGGCCGCTGCGCCACCGGCGGCGTTGATCGCGGCATGTCGGGAGACGGCTGGGCTTTCACGTCGGGGTCCTTTGTCGTGCGGGCAGAAGCGTGCGCGGCCTGTTGGCCCCCGTTTCCTCCCGAAGAATACGGTACCGCACCCACCCGCCGCTGCCTTGTAGGACGGCGCCGGGAATTGTCAGAACATCAGCACGTTCTCAGGACGAACCGAGTTTCTTGACCAGCACCTGGCTGCGGCGGTCCCAGTTGTACTTGCGCTTGCGGCCTTCGGGCAGCCAGTCCGGGTCCATCTGCACGAAGCCGCGTTTCAGGAACCAGTGCATCGTGCGGGTGGTGAGCACGAAGATGCTGTCCAGCCCCATGGCGCGCGCGCGCTGCTCGATGCGCTTGAGCACCTTTTCGCCGTCGCCCTGGCCCTGGCTTTGCGGCGACACGGTGAGTGCGGCCATCTCGGCGGTGCGGGCTTCGGGGTAGGGGTAGAGCGCGGCGCACGCGAAGATCACGCCGTCGTGCTCGATGATGGTGTAGTGGCCGGCGTCGCGCTCGATCTCGGTACGGCCGCGCTTGACCAGCGTGCCGTCCTTCTCGAACGGCTCGATCAGTGCCAGGATGCCGCCCACGTCGTCGGCGGTGGCCTCGCGCAGGCTCTCCAGCTTTTCGTCGATCACCATGGTGCCGATGCCGTCGTGCACGTAAATCTCCAGCAGCAGCGCGCCATCGACCGCAAACGGCAGGATGTGGCTGCGTTCCACGCCGGCCTTGCAGGCTTTCACGCAGTGCTGCAGGTAGAAGGCGGTGTCGCTCGGAATCTGGGCGGGGGGCAGGGCAGCCAGCAGCTTCTCGGCCGCCGCCAGCGGCAGCTCGGTGTCGATCGGGTTGTCGTCGCTTTCGGGCGTGGCGGGGTCGATCAGGATGCCCGGGATTTCGCTGAGGAAAATCAGCTTGTCGGCCTGCAGCGCAATCGCCACCGAGGTGGCCACCTCTTCCATCGTCAGGTTGAAAGCCTCACCGGTGGGCGAGAAGCCGAAAGGCGAGAGCAGCACCATGGCGCCCATGTCCAGGCTGCGGGTGATGCCGGCCACATCGACCTTGCGCACCAGGCCCGAGTGCTGGAAATCCACGCCATCGACGATGCCCACCGGCCGCGCGGTGATGAAGTTGCCCGAGATCATGCGCACGGTGGAGCCGGCCATCGGCGTGTTCGGCAGGCCCTGGCTGAAAGCGGCCTCGATCTCGTAGCGCAGCTGGCCGGCGGCCTCCTGCGCGCAGTCGAGCGCCACTTCGTCGGTGATGCGGATGCCGTGCGAATACTTCGCCGCGTGGCCCTTGGCCTTGAGCTGCTCGTTCACCTGCGGCCGGAAGCCGTGCACCAGCACGATCTTCACGCCCATGCTCTGGATCAGCGCCAGGTCCTGGGCGATGCTCTGCAGCTTGCCGGCGGCAATGGCTTCGCCGGCAATACCGACCACAAAGGTCTTGCCACGGTGCGTGTGGATGTAGGGCGCCACCGACCGGAACCACGGCACGAAAGTGAAACTGAAAACGGCAGACATCGGTGAAGGGCGGGGGCGAAAAGAGGTGGCAACAGGCGGGCCGCAGCAACCACCAGGGTCGTGCGGGGGGCTTTTGCGCAGTGTAGCGCGCACCGCGCTACCCGGGCGGCCGGGCACGAGGCGGGGATAATCGGCGCTGGCCACCGTGTGGCTGCCGTTCGTTCCCTTCTTTTCCCGCCCGCGCCTTGTTCACCATCAGCTTCCCCGACTCCCTGCCGGTTTCCGGCAAACGCGACGAGATCATGGCCGCCATCGCGGCGCACCAGGTGGTCATCGTCTGCGGGGAAACTGGTTCCGGCAAGACCACCCAGCTGCCCAAGATCGCGCTGGCGCTCGGGCGCGGCAAATGCAATGCCGCACCGGGCCAGAAGCCCCGGCTGATCGGCCACACCCAGCCGCGCCGCATTGCCGCCAGTTCCGTGGCCAAGCGCATTGCCGAAGAGCTGCAAACCCCGCTGGGCGAGGTGGTGGGTTACAAGGTGCGCTTCCAGGACCGGCTGGGCCGCAACGCCTCGGTCAAGCTGATGACCGACGGCATCCTGCTCGCTGAAACCCAGACCGATCCGCTGCTCGACGCCTACGACACGCTGATCATCGACGAGGCGCACGAACGCAGCCTCAACATCGACTTTCTGCTCGGCTACCTGCGGCAGGTGCTGCCGCGCCGGCCCGACCTGAAGGTCATCGTGACCTCGGCCACCATCGATGCCGACCGCTTTGCCCGGCACTTCGAAAGTTCGAACGGGCCGGCGCCGGTCATCATGGTGTCGGGCCGCACC
>DASWYJ010000014.1:0-7800 GCA_036405035.1 Burkholderiaceae bacterium | reverse complement strand
GGAGCCGGAGCGCGGAGAGTCCCTCAGCTACAATCATTCGCAGTATAGCCCTGCGTCTGGGCTCATCTCCCCCGCACCACCAAGAGGCTTTATGCAATACGCCCCTCCTTCTTTCGTACGCGCCCTCCGTTTCACCGCGCTTGCTGCGGCGCTGGCCTGCACCGCAGCCCACGCCGATGAGTACAGCGACGTCAACCAGTTGCTGCGCGCCGGCAAGACGGCCGAGGCCGCAGCCAAGGCCGACCAGTATCTCGCCAGCAAGCCCCGCGATCCGCAGATGCGCTTTCTCAAAGGCGTGATCCAGAGCGAAAGCGGACGCCAGGCCGAGGCCATCAACACCTTCAGCAAGCTCACCGAAGATTTCCCCGAGCTGCCTGAGCCCTACAACAACCTGGCCGTGCTGTACGCCGGCCAGAGCCAGTTCGACAAGGCCCGCGCCGCACTCGAAATGGCCATCCGGACCAACCCGAGCTATGCCACCGCGCATGAAAACCTCGGCGATGTCTATGCCAAGCTGGCCAGCCAGGCCTACAGCAAGGCGCTGCAGCTCGACGGCAGCAACACCGCGGTGCAGCCCAAGCTCGCGCTGATCCGCGACCTGTTCGCGCCGGGCAAGGGCAGCAAGGCCGTTGCCGTGGCCAAGGCACCGGCAACACCGGCCCCCGCAGCGCCGGTCACGACGGCGCCGGTCAGCAGCGGCACGCCCGCCGCAGCGCCACTGAACACACCGGCTGAAACCAGTGCGCCCGCTGCCGCCGCAGGCGATGCCGACGCCGACGTGGAAGCCGCTGTGCGCGCCTGGGCTGCAGCCTGGGCCGCCAAGGACATGGCCGGCTACCTTGCCGCCTATGGCAAGGACTTCACCCCGCCCGGTGGCCAGTCGCGCAAGGCCTGGGAAGAGGAACGCCGCCAGCGCATCGTCGGCAAATCCACCATCACCGTGAAGATCGACAAACTGGCGATCTCCAGCAAGGGCAATACCGCCACGGCGCGCTTCAACCAGGAATACAAGGCCGATGCACTCGCCATCGCCGGGCGCAAGACCCTGAGCCTGGTCAAGGCCGGCGACCGCTGGGTGATCGTCAAGGAAGTTTCGGGCGGTTGATGGGTCTCCCCGGCGCGAGCATTTGGCCTGGGGCCCGGCTGCGCCCCCGGGGCCCCGGTCTGCTGCGGGTGCGGGGCACGGTGCTGGCCCTGCTGGTTACGGCCGGCCTGTGCAGCGGAGTGCCTGCGGGCGCAACACCGCCCCACAAACCACCGCCGGCGCAGAAGGCCACCGGCGGCAAGCGGCCACCCCCCGCGGCGCAGCAGCGCAATGCCGACGCCGACGGCGTGGCCGAAGCGCGGCTCATCGCCATCTACAAGCTCATCGGCCAGGGCAGGAACCGGCAGGCACTGGCCGGCGCCGAAGCCCTGGTGCGCAGCCACCCCAATTTCCAGCTCGCACAGCTGGTATATGGCGACCTCCTCAGCGGCATGACCCGGCCGGTACGCGTGCTGGGCGACGCCCCACCGGCCTTGGCGGCTGCTGCCGGGCCTGCGCTGGCCGAGCTGCGCGAGGAATCCGCACTGCGGCTGAAAGCCCTGCGCGAACGGCCGCCCGCCGGTACCGTTCCGTCGCAGCTGCTGGCGCTGTCGCAGCGCAACAAGCATGTGATTGCAGTCGATGCCTCGCGGGCCCGGCTGTACCTGTTCGAGAACACCCCGGCCCAGGGGCTGAAGCTGGTTGCCGACTACTACATCTCGGTCGGCAAATCCGGCATCGAGAAAGCGGCGGAAGGTGATCTGCGCACCCCGCTGGGGGTGTACTTCATCACCAGCCAGCTCCATCGCAAATCGCTGAAGGAGTTCTACGGCTCGGGGGCGCTGCCCATCAATTACCCGAATCCGTATGACACCATCCGCGGCAAGACCGGCAGCGGCATCTGGCTGCACGGCACCCCGCCCAACCAGTTTTCCCGCGCACCCAAGGCCACTGACGGCTGCGTGGTGCTGGCCAACCCCGATCTCGAGCACCTGATCCGCACGGTCGAAGTGCGCTCCACCCCGGTGGTGATCGCCCCCGCGCTGCAATGGGTGTCGCCCAGCGCGCTGAAAGGCCCGCGCGCGGCTTTCGAACAGACCCTTGCCGCCTGGCAGGCTGCACGCACCACCGGCAACCTGTCGAAGGTCGTGCCGTTCTACACCACCGACTTCACCAGCAACGGCAAGACCTTCGAGCAATGGCTGCCCACGCTGGAGCGCGAGGTGGCCGCAGGCGCCGGGCGCCCGGTGCAGACCAAGGACCTCTCGGTACTGCACTGGAAGGACGTTGCCGAGACCATGGTGGTCACATTCGCCGAACTGCCCGCCCATGCCCGTACCGGCCCCACCCGGCGCCAGTACTGGATCAAGGTGCAGGGACAGTGGAAAATCTTTTTTGAAGGAGTGATTGGATGAGTTTCACCCGCTTTGCCAGCGCCCGCCGCGCGCTGCTCGCCACCGGGGCCGCGCTGCTGCTGGCCACACCGGTGCTGGCGCAGACGGCCGCGCCGCGTGTCACGCTCGCCACCAGCGCCGGCGACATCGTGCTTGAGCTTTATCCGGAGAAGGCTCCCAAAACGGTCGAGAACTTCCTGCAGTACGTGAAAGACAAGCACTACGACGGCACCATCTTCCACCGTGTGATCGACGGCTTCATGATCCAGGCCGGCGGCTTCACGGCAGACATGCAGCAGAAGCCCACCCGCGGCCCGATTCCGCTCGAAGCCGGCAACGGCCTGCGCAACGACCGCTATACCGTGGCCATGGCACGCACCGGCGTGCCCAACTCGGCCACCGCGCAGTTCTTCATCAACGTGTCGAACAACGCCAACCTGAACGCACCCATGCCCGACGGCCACGGCTACGCCGTATTCGGCAAGGTCGTCAGCGGCACCGACGTGGTCGACAAGATCCGCGCCGTCGCCACCGGCAACAAGGGCCCGCACCAGAACGTGCCCGTCACCCCCATCCGCATCAACTCGGCCACCCTGGCCCCCTGAACCATGAGCAATCCCCAAGTCGAACTCCACATCGCCCAACTCGGCGTCATCACCATCGAGCTCGATGCCGACAAGGCGCCGAACTCCACCGCCAACTTCCTGGCCTACGTGAACAGCGGCCACTATGCCAACACGGTGTTCCACCGCGTCATTCCCGGCTTCATGGTGCAGGGCGGCGGCTTCGCCCCCGGCATGCAGCAGAAGCCGGTGGGCACACCCATCGAGAACGAAGCCGCCAACGGCCTGAAGAACGCCAAGTACACCCTGGCCATGGCCCGGACCAGCGATCCGCATTCGGCCACGGCACAGTTCTTCATCAACGTCGCCGACAACGCCTTCCTGAACCACACCGCCCCCAACGCCCAGGGCTGGGGCTATGCCGTGTTCGGCAAGGTGATCGCAGGCAACGAGGTGGTGGACAAGATCGTCGCCGTGAAAACCGGTCGCAAGGGCTACCACGACGACGTGCCGCTCGACGACGTGGTGATCGACAAAGCCGTTGCCCTCTGAGCAGGCCGGCACACGGCTGCCGATGCCCCTGACCGCGCCGCCACCCGCCGTGCTGCACGCACCCACGGGCTGGCGCACGGTCGAATGCATTTCCGACCTGCACCTGCAGGCCTCGGAGCCCGCCACGGTGGCGGCGTGGCAGCACTACATGGCCACCACCACCGCCGACGCGGTGTTCATGCTGGGGGACCTGTTCGAGGTCTGGGTGGGCGACGACGCGCTCGACACCCCTCCCGGCGCCCCGCCCTCCTTTGCCGCCACCTGCGCGGCCACCTGCCGCGCCACGGCGCAGCGCTGTGCGCTGTACTTCATGCACGGCAACCGCGATTTCCTGGCCGGCAGCCGCTTCGCAGCGCAATGCCAGCTCACGCTGCTGGCCGACCCCACCGTGCTCGTGTTCGGCGGCCAACGCTGGCTGCTGAGCCATGGCGATGCGCTCTGCGTGGACGACACCGCCTACCAGCAATTCCGCGCGATGGTGCGCCAACCGGCCTGGCAATCCGCCTTCCTGACGCGACCACTGGCCGAACGCGAGGCGCTGGCCCGGGGCATGCGCGACAGCAGCGAACAGCACAAGCGTGCCACCACGGTCTATGCCGATGTCGACACCCCCGCAGCGCTGCAATGGCTGCAGGCCGCCAATGCCCCCACGCTGGTCCATGGCCACACCCACCGCCCGGGCCAGCACACGCTCGATGGCGCCGGCCACCAGCGCGTGGTGCTGAGCGATTGGGACCTTGCCGCCACACCGCCACGCGCCGAGGTGCTGCGGCTCGATGCCCAGGGCCTGCACCGCGTGCCGCTGGCCTGAATCAAGCATGTTTGGCTGGCTGAAAGACCGCTTGTTGGGCCGCACGGCCAGTCGGGAGCTGCCCGATGCGCTGTGGGAATCCACTCTGGCGCAGTTTCCCTTCCTCGCCGACCGGCCCGCAGAAGCCGTGCAGCGGCTGCGCCTGCTCACCCGCCAGTTCCTGCGGCACAAGCAGTTCCACGGCGCCAATGGCCTGGAGATCACCGATGCGATGGCGGTGGCCATTGCCGCGCAGGCCTGCCTGCCGGTGCTGAACCTGCGCCACGGCTGGAAGCCGCTGGCCTGGTACGACGATTTCGTCGGCATCGTGGTGCATCCGGGCGAGGTGGTGGCGCAGCGCGAGGCCACGGACCCGGCGGGCGTGGTGCACCGCTGGCGCGAAGTGATTGCCGGCGAGGCCATGCACCGCGGCCCGGTCATGCTGAGCTGGCAGGATGTGGCACTGGCCGGCACCTCGGTCGAGCAGGGCTACAACGTGGTCGTGCACGAGTTCGTCCACAAGATCGACATGCGCGACGGTGCGGCCGACGGCTGCCCGCCGCTGCCGCCCAGCTTCATGGGCTGGGCCGCGCCGCAGATCGCGCGCACCGCCTGGCTGGGTGCGCTGGGCGCGGCGTACGACGATTTCCGCGAGAAGGTCATCCTGGCCGAGCGCTTTGGCGCCGAGCGGCCCTGGCTCAACCCCTATGGGGCCGAATCCATCGTCGAATTCTTTGCCGTGGCCTGCGAGGCCTACTTCGTCAACCGCAGCCGCTTCGGCGCCGACTTTGCCGCCCTGCTGCCGCTGTTCGACGCTTTTTTCCAACCGGATTTGCCATGAGACATGCGCACCCAGGCGCCCCATTGCGTGTGGGTCGCCGCTCCCGAGGGGGCGGCTTTTCATCTCGGGGCGGCCCAGCGATGAAGGGTGCCTCCGAAGCGCAATTGCCTCAACTCATATAACCGACAGGAGATCGAATGAAAAGAGACTGGGACATCATTCGTGATGTATTAATCGAGGTCGAAGCCCTGGACAGTGGGCAGTTCGAGACGATCCAGTACGGCCCTACCAGCGAGAGCGATGAGCCGGAGAAAGATTTCCACGGCGTTCTACTCTGGAAGGCAGGGTTCATTGAGGGTGCCGATGCCAGCTCCGTGGGTGGAGATGCCGTCCTGGCGCATGGATTGACCTGGGCTGGACATGATTTGCTGGAGACGATACGAAGCAAAGCCGTTTGGGAACGCATCAAGACGACCGCAAAAGACAAGGGTATTGAACTGACCTTTGACGCGGTCAAAGCGCTGGGCAAAACTGCGTTGACGGCGATCATCGGGGATTAAAAGACCTCCAGTGTTGAACTCATCGCCCGGAGCAGCAAAAAGAGGCCGAAGCCCCAACGTCAGAGCAATCCCCGCTCTGCAAACGAAAGAATCGCTGGCCCGGCCACAATCAAGTGATCGAGAACCCGCGCGTTCACCAGTGCCAGAACCGTCTTGATCGCCCGTGTCAGAGTTTCATCGGCCGAGACACGGGTCGGTACTGCCGCTGGGATGGTTGCGAACCCGTAGGACAGCCGAAGAACCTTTCAGAAGTGCACCCTTGACCACCTCGCGCGGATAGACCGGCGTCTGCGTAACGGTCCTTCGGGACATCTCAACGTAGTCGATCACCCAGTGCTGTATGCACGAGAGCAAAGACCTCGTGAGGAAGCACCCCCAGCCGCGCGCGCAGGAAATCCTTGACCACCGCCGGCGACAACAGCATGTCCGTCTCGCGCACCTGGCCCGCCAACAGCCGCTACGCCACCAGCAACATCTCATCGGCATTGGACAGCCGATAGCCGTAGTTCAGGTTTCGGAAAGCACCGGCATATGCTGGACTCGACTCGCCTAAGTTATTGATAAACCTGCTGTATCGGGCTTCGGCGTAGTCCAGCAAATTTCGGTACTGGAGTCATGGTGAAATAAAAAATGCCGCCCTGTTGCCAGGGCGGCCCATGCATTCGCCAGCGTGCCGGCCGGTCAGCGCTTGAGCAGCACCTTCAGCGCGCCCTGCAGGCGGAGTGCGCTCTCGCCGTCGAATCCGGTGGCCAGCACCTGCGCCACATCGGGCCCCCAGGTCTGGGTCGGTGGCGGGTCGTTGCGGCGGGTCAGCAGTTGCAGTTGCAATGCACGGCGCGCATCGATATGGGCGGCCGGCGTGGGCAGTTCGGCAGCCATTTCCAGGCGCAGCAGTGCAGTGCCGGCAGCAGTGGCCCCGCCCGCAGCCCCACCCAGGGCCTGCACCCAGGCGGTACGGGTGGCTGGTGCCAGCCGGCCCAGATCGGTGGCCGAGGGCAATTGCCCGGCGTCGCGCTGCTCCCAGGCTGCCAGCAGCTGCGTCAGCACCTCGCCGTGGGCCTGGGCCGCGAGCTTGCGCAATGCGAGCTGGGCCTGCTCGGTGGCTTCGCGCTGGGCGCGGAAAGCCGCATCGCCCAGGCGCGGGCCGCGTTCTTCGTAGGCCGGCCGGTCGCCACGGCCACCAAAACGGTCGCCCCGGCCTTCGGGGCGGCCACCCTCACGCGGGCCGCCACGGCCCGCATCGCGCCGCTCACCCGGGCGCCCGCGCCCCATGGCGGCGGCGGGCTCGGCCTTTTTCATGCCGGGGCGGTCGTCGCCGCGCACGGCCACTACCGGGCGCACCGGCTTGGGGGGCGCAGCAGGCGGCGCGGCAGGCGCATCTGCAGCATCCGGGGATGCTTCATTATTGATAGCATCATCAGTAGCATCGGCGCTGGCCACAGGCACATTTTGCTCTGCATTTTCGGTTTTCTGGCCCTCTGCGGCGGCGGCAGCGGCCTGGGCCAGTGCCTGGCCGCTGACCGCGGCTTCCAGCGCCTGCAGGGCGGCGCGGATCTTCTGCGCGTCGCCGCTGGCGTTGGCTGCGTCAACGGCCTTGGCGGCATCGAGCACGGCGCGGTCATGGGCGCCCAGCGCGGCGCTCGCCTTCTCGCGCTCGGTGGTCTTGCGCTGGAACGCTTCGTCGATGGGCTTGCGGAAGGCGTCCCAGAGCTTCTGCTCGTGCTTGCGGTCGAGCGGCACGGTCTGCGCCTCGGCCTGCCAGTGCTGCTGCAGCGCCTTGACGGCGTCGATGCGCAGCGCGGGCGCGGCGCCGAGCGCGGTGGCTTCCTCGATCATGGCTTGGCGGCGCTGCAGGCTGGCTTTCTGCTCGGCATCGAGCGGCGCGGCAGCGGCCTGCACGGCGGCTTTCCATTGCGGCTGCAGCTCGGCGAACATCTTTTCGCTGAGGTGACCGGCTTCGCGCCAGCGCTCGCTGAACTGGTGCAGCACGCGGGAGAAGCCCTTCCAGTCGTCGTCCAGCGCCGTGCGATTGGCCTCCGCCCAGGCGTTGACTTCGGCAATCAGCGCCAGGCGCTGGGCTTTATGCTCGGCAGATTCAGCCTTGACCTTCTCCAGCCAAGCCTCGACCACCTTGTA
>DASWYJ010000013.1:0-3405 GCA_036405035.1 Burkholderiaceae bacterium | reverse complement strand
TGCTGTACGTCGGCCAGGATGTCGGCCACCCGCTGCTCGATGGCGGCGTCGGTGTCGGCCGACCAGTGCAGCCGGGCCTTGAAATCAGCCTCGAAAGTGGCCGCGGCCGTGGTCAGTCGGGCGGGTTTCGCTATCAATGTCATAGTGAATCAAGCGGCTTTCTGCGGCACGGCGGCCGCGAAGGCGTCGATGATGCGGCGCAGCGGCGCCTGCTTGAGCTTGAGCGCAGCCTGGTTCACCACCAGCCGGGCGCTGATGTCCATGATGCGCTCGACCTCGACCAAATGGTTGGCCTTGAGCGTGCTGCCGGTGGACACCAGATCGACGATGGCGTCGGCCAGGCCGGTCAGCGGCGCCAGTTCCATGCTGCCGTAGAGCTTGATCAGGTCCACGTGCACACCCTTGGCGGCAAAAAACTCGCGGGCAATGCCCACGTACTTGGTGGCGACCTTCAGCCGCGAGCCCTGCTTCACGGCGCTGGCGTAGTCGAAGTCGGCACGCACCGCCACGCTCACGCGGCACTTGGCAATTTGCAGGTCCAGCGGCTGGTACAGGCCGGCAGCCCCCCACTCCATGCCGTGCTCGATCAGCGTGTCCTTGCCGGTCACACCGAGGTCGGCACCACCGTACTGCACATAGGTGGGCACGTCGCTGGCGCGGACCAGCACCACCTGCACATCGGGCCGGTTGGTCGGCAGGATGAGCTTGCGCGATTTTTCCGGGTCTTCCAGCACCTCGATGCCGGCAGCGCGCAGCAGCGGCAGGGTTTCGTCGAAGATGCGTCCTTTGGAAAGCGCCAGGGTGATCAAAACGGAATCTCCATAAATGCGTGAGCGCCGCCGGGCCGCCCCAAGGCGCGAGGGCCCCCTCGGGGGGCAGCGCAGTACACGAAGTGACAAGCGTGGGGGCTCATTTGATTCGCTCGATGTCCGCGCCAATGCCGCGCAGCTTGGCTTCCATCTGGTCGTAACCGCGGTCCAGATGGTAAATCCGGTCGACCCGGGTTTCCCCCTCGGCGACCAGACCGGCGATCACCAGGCTGGCCGAGGCCCGCAGGTCGGTGGCCATCACGGTGGCGCCCGACAGCTTTTCCACGCCTTCGACCACGGCCACCTTGCCGTCGATCTGGATGGCCGCGCCCAGGCGCACCAGTTCGTTCACGTGCATGAAGCGGTTCTCGAAAATCGTCTCGGTGACCTTGCTGGCGCCCTGCGCCACCGCATTGAGCGCCATGAACTGGGCCTGCATGTCGGTCGGGAACCCGGGGTATTCGGTGGTACGGAAGCTTTGCGCCTTGAGCCGGCCCGTGGCACGGATGCGGATGCCACCCTCCACCGCCTCCACCACCGCACCAGCATCGCGCAGCTTGTCGATCACCGCATCCAGATGGTCGGCCCGGCCATGGCGCAGCACCACGTCGCCGCCGGTGGCCGCGACCGCGCACAGAAAGGTGCCGGTCTCGATGCGGTCGGCCACCACCTGATGGGTGGCGCCACGCAGCGTGTCCACGCCATGGATGTGGATCTTGCGGGTGCCATGGCCTTCGATGCGGGCACCCATGGCAATCAGCATCTCGGCCAGATCGGTGATCTCGGGTTCCTGGGCGGCGTTTTCCAGCACGGTTTCGCCCTCGGCCAGCGCCGCGGCCATCAGGAAATTCTCGGTACCGGTCACGGTCACCATGTCGGTGGTGATGTGCGCACCCTTCAGTCGGCTGCGGCCCGCCGGCAGTTTGGCCAGCATGTAGCCATGCTCCACCACGATCTCGGCGCCCATCGCGTGCAGGCCCTTGATGTGCTGGTCCACCGGGCGGGAGCCGATGGCGCAGCCACCGGGCAGCGACACCTTGGCCCGGCCAAAGCGCGCCAGCAGCGGCCCCAGCGCCAGCACCGATGCCCGCATGGTCTTCACCAGCTCGTAGGGGGCCTCGGGGTTGTGCAGGCTGCCGGCATCCAGCCGCAGCTGGCTGCCGTCCTGCTCCACCTGCACGCCCATGTTGCGCACCAGCTTGATCATGGTGGCCACGTCCTGCAGGCGCGGAATGTTCTCCAGCGTCACCGTGTCGGCGGTAAGCAGCGCGGCGCACAGCTCGGGCAGCGCGGCATTCTTGGCGCCGGAAATCCGCACCTCGCCCTGCAGTACACGACCACCGCGAATCAAAAGCTTGTCCATACCTGTCTCGTAAAACATGCGCCTCCCGCACCGCGGGTGGCGCGGGGATTCAATGTCCGAGCGCGGCCCACTCCGCCGGGGTGTAGGTCTTCATCGACAGGGCGTGCACTTCGTCGGTGTAGATTTTCGCACCGAGGGTGGCGTACACCAGCTGGTGGCGCTGGATCAGCCGCCGGCCCTCGAACTCCGCCGACACCACGGTGGCATACCAGTGGCGGCCGTCTCCCTCCACCACCAGGTGGTCACAGGGCAGGCCGCTGGCGATGATGGTCTGGAGCTCGTCGGAAGTCATGGTGTGGTGGGTGGCGCGGTTGCAGTGGCGGGCGGGAGCCGCCAGCCCAACCCTGCATTATCAACCCCGGATCTTGTAGCCGATGCGCAGCAGGTGCACGGCCAGCGTGGAAACCCCCAGCAGGGCGCCGGCAACGATGGCCAGGCTGTGCCACGGGGATACGTCGCTGACGCCGAAGAATCCGTAGCGGAAACCATCGATCAGGTAGAAAAACGGGTTCAGGTGGCTCACCGTCTGCCAGACCGGCGGCAGCGAGTGGATGGAATAGAACACCCCGCTGAGAAACGTCATGGGCATGATGAGGAAGTTCTGGAAGGCCGCCATCTGGTCGAACTTCTCGGCCCACAGGCCGGCAATCACGCCCAGCGTACCGAGCAGCGCAGCACCCAGCACGGCAAAAGCCACGATCCACAGCGGCGCCACGAAGCGCAGCGGCGTGAACCACGCTGTTACGGCAAACACGCCGAGCCCAACCGCCAGGCCACGCACCACCGACGACCCCACGTACGCCCAGAACCAGCTCCAGTGGCCGAGCGGCGACAGCAGCACAAACACCAGGCTGCCCATGATCTTGCTCTGGATCAGCGACGACGAGCTGTTGGCAAAGGCGTTCTGCAGCAGGCTCATCATCACCAGGCCGGGCACGAGAAAGGCGGTGTAGCTGACCTGGTCGTACACCTTCACGTGGTCTTCCAGCACATGGCCGAAGATCAGCAGGTACAGCACGGCCGTGAGGATCGGCGCACCCACGGTCTGGAAGCCCACCTTCCAGAAGCGCATGACTTCCTTGTACAGCAGGGTTCGCCAGCCGGTCATGCGGGGGCTCCCAGGCTTGTCGCCGCGCGCACTGCGCTGCCCTCCGCCGCGGGCCTTTCGGCCATCACGTCGAGGAAGACGTCTTCCAGGTCCGCCTTGCGGATTTCCACATCCTCGACCTGCAG
>DASWYJ010000012.1:0-2881 GCA_036405035.1 Burkholderiaceae bacterium | reverse complement strand
CAGGCCCAGCGCGCGGGCCTCGGTCACGCCGTCCACGCTGGCAATGCCGTTGTCCACCGTGACCAGCAGGTCGGCACCGCTGGCCTTCACGCGTCGTGCGATGGGCGGCGTCAGGCCGTAGCCGTCGACCACCCGGTCAGGCACGATGTAGCTGACATGCTGCGCACCGAGCAGGCGCAGGCCGCGCACACCCACGGCGCAGGCGGTGGCACCGTCGCAGTCGTAGTCGGCCACGATGCAGATGCGGCGGCCGGCGGCCATGGCGTCGGCCAGCAGCACGGCGGCCTCGGCTGCGCCGTGCAGGCTGGCCGGCGGCAGCAGGTGGGCCAGGCCGTCGTCGAGTTCGGCGGTACCGGCCACGCCGCGGGCCGCATACAGCCGTGCCAGCAGCGGGTGGATGCCGGCCTGTTCCAGCGCCCACACCACCCGGGGGGGAACGTCACGAGCTACGATTTTCATAGCGATTCCAATAGGCTGGATGCTGGCCTGCGGCCAAAAATGCTTGTAATCCGCTGCCAGGGGCCGCTGCGGGTGTTGTGCCAGGTCTGTGCCACCCGGTCGCCGCACAGCGTGAGGCGGATGTCTAGCTTCAGGCGCACGCCTTCCAGCAGGCGGGCACACACATCGCCGTCGATGGCGTGCCAGGCATCGGCCCAGGCCACGGCGTCCTGCTGCAGCTGCGGGGCACACAGGCGCGGCTCGATCATCAGTTCCGGGTGCGCTGGCACCGGGGTGTCGAGCACGCCCGCGCCAGTGATCCAGAACGAGTTGACGACCGGCAGGCCGCGCTCCTCGCGGGCGTCGTTCAGCGGGTGGGTGTAGAGCAGCATTTGCATTTCGTTCTGCAGCCGGCGCAGCGTGGCGCCCTGTGCGGTGGAGGCGGGTGGCAGCCAGCCATTGATGTTGCGGCCCACCACCCGTTCCAGCGACGCACTGGGCAGGCCGCGAAACACCGCACCGCTGGCCAGCCAGGCGCCCGGCAGCGCCAGGTAACGCAGCGTGATGCCGTCTTCGGCAAACCAGGGCTGCATGGCGGCCATCAGCGCACGCGACTCGGCCTCCTGCAGCTGCAGCGCCTGCGGGTCGCCCATCAGGATGCGGTCGCTGCCCACCTGCCAGTGGCAGGGCTTGATCCAGGCGCAGGGCGTGCCCCAGGTCTGGCTTTCGAACGCGGCCCAGGGAATGTGCCCGGCTTCGGAGGGAATGCCCATGGTGCGGGCGACCGCCTGCTCGCAGGGCATGGCCCAGGCCTGCTCGTCGCTTTCTATCCGTTCGGTGGGCGTGAGCTGGTTCAGCAGCGTTTGCAGGTGGGGCAGGCGCAGGCCGGGCAGGGCGGCCGCAAGGGCGGGGGAGCGGCTGGCGGCGCCAGGAACCAGCAGGTGCATGGCGGGGCGGAGAGGCAGGGGCATGGGGGTATTGTCCGGGATGCAACAATCGGGCGATGCCCATCCTCCCCGCATGCAATGCAAATTCCCTTTGAGCTGAACCTCGGCTGGCGCTACACCCGTGCCGGCCGCGCCACCCGGCGCAACGGCTTTATCTCGTTCATCTCGGGTGTGTCGATGCTGGGCATTGCGCTCGGCGTGGCGGCGCTCATCATTGTGCTGAGCGTGATGAACGGTTTCCAGAAAGAGGTGCGCGACCGCATGCTGGGCGTGGTGTCGCACATCGAGCTGCTGGCCATCAACGGCCAGGCGCTGCCCGACCTCGCCGGCCTGCTGGCCACGGTGAAGGCCCGGCCCGAGGTGGTGGGCGCGGCGCCCTTCATCGCGGCGCAGGCGCTGCTGGCGCGCGGTGAAGACATGAAGGGCACCATCGTGCGCGGCATCGACCCGGTGCACGAACCCGAAGTCACCGACCTGGCCGGCACGCTGAAAAACAGCGTGCTGCAGCGGCTGGAGCCCGGTGGCTTTGGCGTGGTGCTGGGCGGCGAGCTGGCCCGCGCCATGGGGGTGGCTGCGGGCGACGCGGTCACGCTGATTGCGCCCAGCGGCCAGGTCACGCCGGCCGGTGTGGTGCCCCGGCTCAAGCAGATGACGGTGGTGGGCACCTTCGACTCCGGTCACTTTGAATACGACTCGGCGCTGGCCATGATTCACCAGGACGACGCCGCCCGCATCTTCCGGCTCGACGGCCCCACCGGCATCCGCGTCAAGCTGCGCGACCTGCACCAGGCGCGCGAGGTGGGCGCCCAGCTGGCCCGCCAACTGCCGCCCGACGTACTGGTGCGCGACTGGACCCGCCAGAACAAGACCTGGTTTGCCGCGGTGGAGCTGGAAAAACGCATGATGTTCATCATCCTCACCCTCATCGTGGCAGTGGCGGCCTTCAACCTGGTGAGCACGCTGGTGATGAGCGTGACCGACAAGCGCGCCGACATCGCCATCCTGCGCACGCTGGGCGCCAGCCCGAAAAGCATCATGGGCATTTTTGTGGTGCAGGGCGCGGCGGTGGGCGTGGTGGGCACCATCGCCGGCCTGCTGCTGGGCCTGGGCGTGGCCTTCAATATCGATGTGCTGGTGCCGGCGCTGGAGCGGCTGTTCAATGCCAGCTTCCTGCCGCGCGACATCTACCTCATCAGCCGCATGCCCAGCGAGCCGCTGGCCAGCGACATCATGCCGGTGGCCATCATCTCGCTGGTGCTGGCCTTCCTGGCCACCATCTACCCGAGCTGGCGTGCCAGCCGGGTGAATCCAGCGGAGGCCCTCCGCTATGAGTGATCTGAATATGGCCCCCACGCTCCCCACTTCGTGTGGTTCGCTGCCCCCCGAGGGGGCTGTGCCTTGCCTGGGGCGGCCCGGCGCTGCGGCCTGGGCGCCCACTTTCCACATCGCGCCATGAGTACAGTTGTTCTTCAGGCCACCGGCCTCACCAAGCGCTT
>DASWYJ010000011.1:0-4774 GCA_036405035.1 Burkholderiaceae bacterium | reverse complement strand
GTCATCGCGGCCAAGGGCCTGAAGCAGATGAACGACACCGGCGAGCTGGAGCGCATCCTCGACGAGGTGATCGCCGCCAACGCCGACAACGTGGCCCAGTACAAGGCTGGCAAGGAGAAGGCGTTCAACGCGCTGGTCGGCCAGGCGATGAAGGCCACCAAGGGCAAGGGCAACCCGGCGCAGGTGAATGCGCTGCTGAAACAGAAGCTGGGTTGATTGCTCCTGAATCAGGAGCAATGCAGGAAGAGTAGGCACTGGCCAACGGCCTGAACGGCATTTATTCTGGTGTGGCTGTCCACAGGGCGCGCAGCCGCGCCTGCTCCTCGTCAAAGCGGGCATGCACCCGTTTTTTCTCGGCCTCCTGCTCGGCAATGAAGCGCTGCTGCGCCGCGGTGTTGCCGTCGATGTCGCTGATCTGGCGCTTCAGGGTTTCCGGTGCGCGCGCCGGGTTGGCGCTGTAGAACTCCATTTCGGTGTCGGCCCGCACGCGCTGCTGGGCCAGTTCGGTGATGCGCTTGTGGGCGGTGGCTATCAGCTCGTCGATCTGGGCGATGGCCGTGGCGCGCTCCTTGTCATGGGCCTGCGCCGTGGGGTAGCGCACAACCAGCGCGCGGTCGCGGCGGCGTGTTTCGGCGATGCGGGTGCGCTCGTCGGCGGCGGCGCGTTCGTGTTCTTCCTGCCGGGCGCGTTCTTCGGCGGTCAGGATGGGGCCGATCTGGCGGCGCAGGGTGCCGCTGGGGTTCAGTTCCCGCTGGGGGCGGTCGGCGCAGGCGGGAATCGGGCGGTCGGCGGTGATCTTGTGGCCCTGGCCGTCCGTGCAGGTGTAAATACCCTGGGCGAGGCCGGGTTGCGCCAGCACGAGCGCCAGGCTGCCGCCGGCAACGAAGTGTCGTGCTACCGCCCCATGCATCAGTTCACGCCGTAACGCTCCCGGTAGGCCGCCACACGCGGCAGGTGCTGCGCAAACGTGGCATCGTCATGTTGCTGCAGATAGTGCAGCAAATCGGCCAGCGACGCAATCGTGCTCACCTGCATGCCGAGCTGGTCACGCACATACTGCACCGCGCTGTAGGGCACGTCGGCGCCGTTTTCGGTGGCCATCTCCTGCCGGTCCAGCGCAATCGCCACCGCATGCGGTGTGGCGCCGGCCGCCCGGATGATGGCGATGGATTCGCGGGCGGCAGTGCCGGCCGACATCACGTCGTCCACGATCAGCACCCGGCCCTGTACCGGCGCGCCGACGAGCGTGCCGCCTTCACCGTGGGCCTTGGCTTCCTTGCGGTTGTAGGCAAAAGGCACGTTGCGACCCAGCCGGGCCAGCTCGGTGGCCACGGTGGCGGCCAGCGGGATGCCTTTGTAGGCCGGGCCGAAAATCATGTCGAAGGCAATGCCGCTCTCCAGCAGGCGGCGCGCATAAAATCCGGCGAGCCGGCCCAGCTTGGCACCGTCGTCGAACAGCCCCGCATTGAAGAAATAGGGGCTCAGGCGGCCCGCCTTGGTTGTGAATTCGCCAAATCGCAGCACGCCGGCCTCCACCGCGAACTGCACGAATTCCTGGGCCAGACCATCCACCGGGGTGACCGGACCCGCATTGACCGACATGGGAGCTTCCTTGTTCAAACTGACCAGCCTGAATCTCAATGGCATTCGCTCTGCGGCCAGCAAGGGGCTGGAGGCCTGGCTGGCTGCGGAGCAGCCGGATTGTATGTGTGTGCAGGAGCTCAAGGCGGTCAGCAGCGACATGCTGGGCCGCTTCGAGGAACTGGCCGGGCTGCGCGGGTATTTCCACTTTGCCGAGAAGAAGGGCTACTCCGGCGTGGGCATCTATACCCGCCATGCGCCGACCGATGTGCTGACCGGCATCGGCAACCCGGAGTTCGACGCCGAGGGCCGTTTTGTCGAGTTGCGCTTCGACACGCCGGCCCGCAAGCTGTCCCTCATCAGCTGCTACTTCCCCAGCGGCTCGTCGAGCGAGGAGCGGCAGCAGGCCAAGTTCCGTTTCCTGGCGGCGTTCTACCCCTTCCTGCAGGAGCGCCGGCAGGGGCGCGAGTTCATCCTGTGCGGCGACGTCAACATCGCCCACAAGGAAATCGACCTGAAAAACTGGCGCAGCAACCAGAAAAACAGCGGCTTCCTGCCCGAAGAGCGGGCCTGGATGACCCGGGTGATCGACGAGATGGGCCTGGTCGATGTGTACCGCCAGCTCCAGCCCACCACGACCGGCGAGGCCTACACCTGGTGGAGCAACCGCGGCCAGGCCTGGGCCAACAACGTGGGCTGGCGGCTCGATTACCACCTGGCCACGCCGGCGCTGGCGGCGCTGGCGCGGACCGAATCCATCCACAAGGCGTCGCGGTTCTCGGACCATGCGCCCATCACCGTGGGCTACGACCTCGCGCTCGGTGCGCCGGCGAAAGCTGCCCGGTGAACG
Source organism: Burkholderiaceae bacterium (assembly GCA_036405035.1). GTDB lineage: Bacteria > Pseudomonadota > Gammaproteobacteria > Burkholderiales > Burkholderiaceae_C > PCRC01. Next base: position 2,343 of record DASWYJ010000011.1, on the reverse strand, counting down.
CCCAGACCGAACGCTTCACCATCCCGGGCCCGGCCGGCCTGCTGGAAGTGGCGCGTGATGCCGCCGCACCCGGCCCGCGCCGGGGGCTGGCCATCGTCGCCCATCCGCACCCGCTGTTTGGCGGCACGCTTGACAACAAGGTGGTGCAGACGCTGGCGCGGGCCTTCGTGCAGAGCGGCTGGGACACACTGCGCTTCAATTTCCGTGGCGTGGGCCAGAGTGCCGGCAGCTACGACGGCGGCGCCGGCGAGCGCGACGACCTGCTGGCCGTGGCCGCGCATGGCCTGGCGGGCGCGCAGGCCGGTGAAGCCGTGGCGCTGGCGGGTTTTTCCTTCGGTTCTTACGTTGCAAGCCTCGCGGCCAGCGCCCTGTCTGAAAAGAATGCTATTGAAAAGATAGTTTTTGTCGGCACGGCGGCGTCGCGTTTCGCGGTGGCGCCGCTGCCCGCCGACTGGCATGACCGCACGCTGGTCATCCACGGCGAGCAGGACGACACGGTGCCCTTGCCCGCCGTGATGGACTGGGCCCGCCCGCAGTCACTGCCGGTTACGGTTGTGCCCGGGGGCGGTCATTTCTTTCACGGACAATTGCCGCTCCTGAAACAGCTGGTGGTGCGCCACCTGCGGGCGTGACGCACCCCTGCCATTCTTTTTTCTCTTCCCCCACTCTCCCCTGATCGACCGATGAAACGTTTATTGCAGGCGCTGCGCGCGCTGGTTCTTGCCCCGTTGTGCTGTGCGGCCCTCGCCCAGACCCCGCAGGCCCCCGAAGTGGCGGCGCGGGCCTATCTGCTGTTGGACGTGAGCGCCAACCAGATCCTGGCCGCCAAGGACATCGACATGCCGGTCGAGCCGGCCTCGCTGACCAAGCTGATGACGGCCTACATCGTGTTCGACGCGCTGCGGGCCAGGAAAATCGACCTGAAGCAGACTTTTCCGGTCAGTGAACGGGCCTGGAAGACGCCGGGCTCGCGCATGTTCATCGACCCCAAGATGATGGTGCCGGTGGAAGACCTGATCAAGGGTATGGTGGTGCAGTCCGGCAATGACGCCACGGTCGCTCTGGCCGAAGGCGTGGGCGGCACGGTCGAGCGTTTCGTGCAGCTGATGAACGAGCAGGCCAAGGCGCTGGGCATGAAGGGTACGAGCTACAAGAACCCCGAGGGCCTGACCGAGCCCGGCCACACCACCACCGCGCGCGACCTGTCACTGCTGGCGGCCACGCTGATGCGCGAATTCCCCGAATACGTGGGCTTCAACGCCATCAAGAAGTACCGCTACCCCGGTACGCCAGCCGCCAACGACACCAACCGCAACCTGCTGCTGTTCCGCGATCCCACGGTCGATGGCCTGAAAACCGGCCACACTGCGGCCGCCGGTTATTGCATGGTGGCCACCGCCAAGCGCGATTTCCCCAACCTGAAAGGGCGGCGCCTGCTGTCCATCGTGCTGGGCGCTGCCAGCGAGAACGCCCGTGCTAACGAGTCGCAGAAGCTGCTGAACTGGGGCTACACCGCGTTTGAGGCGGTGAAACTCTATGACGCCGGCCAGCCGGTGGCCACCCCGGCGGTCTGGAAAGGCAAGGACAACACGCTGAAACTCGGGCGCCCCGAGGCCGTGGTGGTCGCGGTTCCGGCCGGCAGCTCGGCCAAGATCAAGACCCAGATCGCCCGCCCCGAGCCGCTGGTGGCGCCGTTTGTCCGCGGCCAGCAGGTGGGCACCATGAAGGTGACGCTGAATGAGCAGGCGCTGGTCGACGTGCCGCTGGTCGTGCTGGAGGCCGTGGAGGAGGCGTCCGTTCTCGGGCGCGCCTGGGACGCCATCCGGCTCTGGATCAAGTAGGGATGCCCCCGCGCCGGATTTGCATCCGATTGGTCTGACTGATAGAATCGAAGGCTTTTCGGAATTTCCGAAGGGATTCACGTTTTCGTTTATCAAACGTTTAGGGACGTTTTTCAATGCCAACCATCAATCAATTGGTGCGTCAGGGGCGCGAGGTCGAAACGACCAAGTCCAAGAGCCCTGCGATGCAAAACTCGCCACAGCGCCGTGGCGTGTGCACCCGTGTGTACACCACGACGCCAAAAAAGCCGAACTCGGCGCTGCGTAAGGTCGCCAAGGTGCGCCTGACCAACGGCTTCGAGGTCATTTCGTACATCGGTGGCGAAGGCCACAACCTGCAGGAGCACTCGGTGGTGCTGGTGCGCGGCGGCCGGGTGAAGGATTTGCCCGGTGTGCGTTACCACATCGTGCGCGGTTCGCTCGATTTGCAAGGCGTGAAAGACCGCAAGCAGTCGCGCTCCAAGTACGGCGCCAAGCGTCCGAAGAAGGCCTGACCGGTTTT
>DASWYJ010000010.1:0-14791 GCA_036405035.1 Burkholderiaceae bacterium | reverse complement strand
TGCTTGAAGATCGAAAACACCTTGATCGGCAATTTCTGGTCGCGGCACAACGCGAAGGCCGTGGCATCCATGATGCCCAGGTTGCCGGCCATCGCCTTGTCGAACGTGATCTGGCTGTAGCGGGTCGCGGTGGGATCGAGTTTGGGGTCGGCGGTGTAGACGCCATCGACCTTGGTGGCCTTGAGCACCACCTCGGCACCGATCTCGGCACCGCGCAATGCGGCAGCCGTATCGGTGGTGAAAAACGGGTTGCCGGTACCGGCGGCAAAGATGACGACCTTGCCCTCTTCGAGGTACTGCAGGGCCTTGGGCCGGATGTAGGGCTCCACCACCTGCTCGATGGCAATGGCCGACATGACCCGCGCAATCAGGCCGGCCTTGTTCATGGTGTCGGCCAGTGCCAGCGCGTTCATCACGGTTGCCAGCATGCCCATGTAGTCGGCGGTGGCACGGTCCATGCCGACCGAGCCGCCGGCCACACCGCGGAAGATGTTGCCGCCACCGATGACCACCGCCACCTCGACCCCCATCCGGGTCACCTCGGCCACTTCATCGACCATGCGGACGATGGTGGCGTGGTTGATGCCGAACGCATCGTCCCCCATCAAGGCCTCTCCCGACAGCTTGAGCAGGATGCGCTTGTGGGCCGGGCGTTCAGTAGGCATGGAGTGTGGAATGGCGGTTTTGTGGTGGGCTAGTTTAGCGTCAGTTGGCAGCAGCGGCGCGGTTCCGCGCCGCGCTTTTTCAGGCTGTGGCCTTGGCAGCGGCAACCTGCGCGGCCACCTCGGCTGCGAAGTCGTCGACCTTCTTCTCGATGCCTTCGCCGACCACGTACAGCGTGAACGCCTTGACGGTGGTGCCGGCGGCCTTGAGCATCTGCTCAACGGTCTGCTTGTCGTTCTTCACGAAGGGCTGGTTGAACAGCGAGACTTCCTTCAGGAATTTCTGCACGCCACCTTCCACGCGCTTGGCCACGATTTCGTCGGACTGCACCGGCTTGCCGGCGGCCTCAGCGGCGGCACGGTCTTCGGCAGCCTTGGCCACGGCCACCGAGCGCTCGCGCTCGATCAGCTCGGCCGGCACTTCGGCGCTGGTCAGCGAGACCGGCTTCATGGCAGCCACGTGCATGGCCACATCCTTGGCAGCCACTTCGTCGCCGTCGAACTCGACGACCACGCCGATACGGGTGCCGTGCAGGTAGGCTGCCAGCTTGTTGCTGCCGGCAAAACGCTTGAAGCGGCGGAAGCTCATGTTCTCGCCGATCTTGCCGATCAGGCCCTTGCGCACGTCTTCCAGCGTGGGGCCGAAACCGTCCTGACTGTAGGGCAGCGCACCGAGAGCGGCCACATCGGCCGGGTTGCTTTTCGCAACCAACTCGGCAGCGGCCTTGGCCAGCGCCAGGAAGCTGTCGTTCTTGGTGACGAAATCGGTTTCGCAGTTGACTTCGAGCAGCGCACCGGTGTTGCCGTCGATGAAGCTGGAAACCACGCCTTCGGCCGTCACGCGGGCCGCAGCCTTGCCGGCCTTGCTGCCCAGTTTCACGCGCAGCAGTTCTTCGGCCTTGGCCATGTCGCCACCGGCTTCGGTCAGCGCCTTCTTGCACTCCATCATCGGTGCATCGGTCTTTGCACGCAGCTCAGCCACCATGCTTGCAGTAATTGCCATCGTATTTCTCCAGATTTGCGGGTATCGGTTGCAGTGCAGTTGAAAAAAAGGGGCTACACGAGCCCCTTGTTCGATTGGATCGGGGCTCAGGCGGCCGACTCTTCAACTTCCACGAATTCATCGCCACCGGTGGCAGCCTTGACCACGTCCTGCACCGCGTTGTTGCGGCCTTCGAGGATCGCGTCGGCGATTTCGCGGGCATACAGCGCCACGGCCTTGGCCGAGTCGTCGTTACCGGGAATGACGTAGTCGATGCCTTCGGGCGAGTGGTTGGAATCCACCACGCCAATCAGCGGAATGCCCAGCTTCTTGGCTTCGGAAATGGCGATCTTGTGGTAACCCACGTCGATCACGAAGATCGCGTCGGGCAGCGCATTCATGTCCTGAATGCCGCCGATGTCCTTCTCGAGCTTTTCCAGCTCGCGGGCGAACATCAGCTGCTCCTTCTTGCTCAGGCTGTCGAGGCCGGCTTCCTGCTGGACCTTCATTTCCTTCAGGCGCTTGATCGAGGTCTTGACCGTCTTGAAGTTGGTCAGCATGCCGCCCAGCCAACGCTGGTCGACAAACGGCACACCCGCGCGCTGCGCTTCGGTTGCCACGATTTCACGGGCCTGGCGCTTGGTGCCCACCATCAGGATGGTGCCGCGGTTGGCCGACAGCTGGCGCACGAACTTCGCTGCCTCCTGGAACATCGGCAGCGATTTTTCCAGGTTGATGATGTGGATCTTGTTGCGATGACCGAAGATGAACGGGGCCATCTTGGGGTTCCAGAAGCGCGTTTGGTGGCCAAAGTGCACACCGGCTTCCAGCATTTGACGCATGGTCGCTGCCATAGGGATTCTCCAAAGGTTGGGTCTGAAATCCGGCCCGCCTCACCGACTTCCCCGAAGGGGCATCGGCGACACCTTGTTGGACCGGTTCGCGATTTACTGCCGCCACGTGCCTTGTCCCGGGGGACAATGCCACTGCGCACAGCCTTGGAATTATAGCACCCATGACCTTTTCGCCCTGCCCTCCTGCCTACCCCGACCTCCTGGCCGCCCGGACAGCCATCCGGCAAGGCGAGACCACGGCCGGCGCGCTGCTGGAGCAGGCCATTGCCGCAGCGGCAGCGCCCGCCTGCCGGCACGCCTTCGTGGCAACCGATTTCCCCGCCGCCCGGGCTGCAGCGGCGGCGGCCCGCGCCGATGCACCGCTGGCGGGGCTGGCGGTTTCGGTCAAGGATCTGTTCGACGTGGCGGGTCAGACCACCCGGGCGGGCTCCCGCCTGCTGGCCCACGCGCCACCCGCGCCTGCCGATTGCCCCGCCGTGCAACGGCTGCGCGCGGCGGGTGCCGCCATCCTGGGCCGCACCCACATGGTGGAATTCGCATTTGCCGGCGTGGGCACCAATCCCCATGACACCACGCCGCCCAATGTGGCCGATGGCGTGGTCGACCGTATTCCGGGCGGCTCGTCATCGGGTGCGGGGGTATCGGTCGCGGCGGGCGCGGCCTGGATTGGCCTGGGCACCGATACCGGCGGCTCCATCCGCATCCCGGCGGCCTTGCAGGGCCTGGTGGGGTTCAAGAACACCGCCCGGCGGACGCCCACGGCAGGCGTACTGCCGCTCGCCCCGACGCTCGACACCGTGTGCGCCATGACCCGCAGCGTGCGCGACGCCGTCGTGGCGCATGAAGTGCTGGCAGCGCGCCCGGTCACCCGGACCAGCGCGCCGCTGTCGGCCTGGCGGCTGGCCGCCGTGCACACCCTGATGCTCGATGGCATGGACCCGGCTGTTGGCCGCGCCTGGGAGCGCAGCCTGCAGGCCCTGCGGCGCGCCGGTGCACGCATCGATGACATTGCCCTGCCCGAACTGACGGAGCTGGCGCCGATGCAGGCCGGCGGCAGCATTGCCGCTGCCGAAGCCTATGCCTGGCACCGGGAATTCCTCGCGCACCGCATGGCGGAGTACGACCCCCGGGTGGCCAGCCGCATGCTGCGGGGCGCAGAGATGGGAGCGGCCGACTACATTGCCCTGCTGCAGGCCCGCGCGGACTGGGCGCAACGGATGGGGCAGCGGCTCGCGGATTTTGACGCCGTGCTGAGCCCCACCGTGCCGGTAGTGGCCCCGCCGATGGCCCCCATCCTGGTCGACGACGCGCTGTATTTCCAGACCAACGCCCTGCTGCTGCGCAATCCCAGTGTGGTCAACATGCTGGATGGCTGCGCGATCTCCATCCCCTGCCATGCAAACGGCGAATTGCCCGTGGGGCTGATGCTCTGGCACGGCGCGCTGCGCGACGACGCCATTCTGAACATCGCGCTGCGCGCCGAACAGGCCATGCAGGAGAATCGCGGCATGTCCACAACCCGGATGGGTCCATGAAAATTGCAGTTGTTGGCGCCGGCATCGTCGGGGTGACCACCGCCTATGAGCTCGCGGCGGACGGCCATGCCGTCACCGTGTTCGAGCGGCGCGGCACCATCGCCGAGGAAGCCAGCTTTTCCCACGCCGGCATGCTGGGCCCGGGCTATGTGGCACCGGCCGCGGCAGCGGTGCAATCCGGCCTGCGCCTGTCGCTCGGCGAAATGGGCTGGCTGCTCCGCCGCCGGCGCGCAACCCGCCCGGCACGCTACCAGCCACTGCACGCGGCCATGCAGCGGCTGGCACAGGCGAGCCGGGAGCGCAGGGCATCGCTGGCCATCGACCACAAGCTTGAAACCGACCGGGGCAACGGGCTGATGCTGCTGTTCCGCACCGAACAGGATGCGCGCCGGAGCGAACCGCAATTGCAGGCGCTGCGGGAAGCGGGAATGCGCGTGCAGGACATTCCCCCCGTCACGGCCCGCAAGCTGGAGCTGGCCCTCAACCCCGACACGGCTTTTTTCGGTGCCGCCTACCTGCCGGAAGACGAGGTGGGCAACTGCCGGCAGTTCGCACTGCTGCTGCGCGGCGCAGCGCAGGCACTCGGGGCCCGCTTCCAGATGGGCACCACGGTTGCCGCCATCGGGGGAACGGCGGGTGCACCGGTACTGCGGCTGGCCGGCGTGGACGGGCCACAGGCCTTTGACGCGGTGGTGGTCTGCGCCGGCGCGGCCAGCAACACGCTGCTGGCGAGTGCCGGCATCCCGCTCCCGGTCGCCGCGGTATGGGGCCATGCGCTCAATGCGCAAATCCGGGAGCCGCTGAATGCGCCACGAAGCGCCGTGCTGGATGTACAGCACCAGGTGTGCATTGCCTGCGTGGGCCATCGGGTCCGGGTGTCGGGCGGCGCCGAGATGGGGGTATCGGCTTCAGCGCGCAATGCGTCGCTGCAGCGGCTCTACAGCGTGCTGCACCACTGGTTTCCCGGCGCGGCCAAGATCAGCAACGATGTGCAGGAATGGCGGGCAGCCATGCCCTTGCTTCCCGATGGCGCGCCCGTCATTGGCGCCAGCCGCATCCCGGGCATCTGGCTCAATCTCGGGCACGGAGCCAGCGGCTGGGCCCTGGCCTGCGGCTCGGCGCGCCGCATTGCCGACCAGATTGCCGGCCGTGCCGGCGCCGACACCACCGATCTGGCTCCCAGCCGTTTCCGCTGAGCCAGCCCCAGCCCACGATGGCCCTGCACCGCGTCGACACCCGTGCGCCCCTGCCGCTGTTCAGTGCAGCCGCCGCGCGCCAGATCGAGCACCGTGCGCGGGACTCGCTGCCGGCGCACACCCTGATGCAGCGGGCCGGCCTGTCGGTGGCGCGGCTGGCGCTCGCGCTGGCCCCCCATGCCCGCACCGTCTGGCTGGCCTGTGGCCCCGGCAACAACGGCGGCGACGGCCTGGAAGCAGCGGTGCACCTGCAGCAGGCCGGCAAGTCGCCCGTCGTCACCTGGCTGGGGGACCCTGACCGCGTGCCGCCCGACAGCCGGGCCTCCCTGCAGCGCGCGCGCGCAGCCGGCGTGGTTTTTTCCGGCACGCCCCCACCGCTGGCGCGCGAAGACCTGTGCATCGATGCCTTGCTCGGCATGGGCGGCGGCCAGCGCAGCGCCGAAGGCCTGCTGGCCACCTGCATCCGGTGGCTGCGCACAGCGAATGCCCCCGTGCTGGCAGTGGATCTGCCCTCCGGCCTGCATTCCGATACCGGGCATTTTGCTATTGATAATGAAGCAATAGAAATATATTTCACGCTGGCCAGAGCCGGTTTTCATGCACAAAACACCCTGTGCCTGCTCACCCACAAGCCAGGCCTGTGGACCGGGCAGGGGCGGGACGCTGCGGGCCACCTCTGGTTTGATGATCTGGGCATTGCCGTGCCCACGCAGGAGGCCGATGCCTGGCTGGGCGCGGCTCCGCATGCCCGCCCACGCCCACACACCGCACACAAAGGAAGCCACGGTGATGTGGCGGTGCTTGGCGGTGCGGCCGGCATGGCAGGCGCGGCCCTGCTTGCAGGGTCGGCAGCGCTGTATGCCGGCGCCGGACGGGTTTTCGTTGGCTTGCTGGATGGCGCCACCCGCATGGCTGCCGACGGGCAGCACCCCGAACTGATGCTGCGTACGCCCGACACCCTGCCGCTGCGCGGCGCCACCGTGGTCTGTGGTTGTGGTGGCGGGGAGCAGGTGGCCGCCTGGATACCGCAGGTTCTGGCGGCCCCGGGGCCGGTGGTGCTGGATGCCGATGCGCTGAATGCGCTGGCCCGGGACAGCGCACTGCAGGCGCTGCTGCGGGCACGGGGCCGGCGCGGCCAGATCACCGTGCTTACGCCGCACCCGCTGGAAGCCGCCCGCCTGCTGGGGAAAACCACCGCGCAGGTGCAGGCGGACCGCCTGACTGCGGCCCGCCAGCTCGCCCGTGACAGCGGCGCCATCATCGTGCTGAAAGGCTCCGGCAGCATCGTGGCGGCGCCCGGCATGCCACCCACCATCAATCCCACGGGCAATGCCCGGCTCGCCACCGCCGGCACCGGGGACGTGCTGGCCGGCCTGGTCGGGGCCTGGCTGCACGACACCACCCATGCTGCGGAAGCCGCTGCACGGACAAGCGCAGCGGTCTATGCCCATGGCGCGCTGGCAGACCAATGGCCCGCCGGCACTGCACTCACGGCAGGCCGGCTGGCCGCCGCACTCCATATATAGAAGGAACAAGCCACCGGCCCTGAACGCCAGAGCAGCAACACCGCCCTTGCGGCTCCGTTGCGCACCATGGCGCCGGGTGCGCGGAAGTGCCCGGCCTCCCCTAACCGCCGCGGCGTGTCTTGCGGCCGGCTTTTTTCTTGCCCCCCGCCAGCTTCACGGCCGCCTGCAGCGCCTGGATGGGTGAGCGGGGCACCCGGTCCACACCCTTGGCGCCATCGCCACGGGCGGCACGCTTGGCGGCCGATTTCCCCACCGGGGCACCGCCAAGCGCCGGGGTTCCGGCGGGCGGTGCGCCCTTGTCCCGCATGGCGCGGGCGAGCAATTCCTCGCCTTCCCGCACCAGACGGAAATCGATCTTGCGGCCATCCAGATCCACACGGCTGACCTGCACCCGCACCCGGCTTCCGATGGCATAGCGGATACCGGTGCGCTCGCCGCGCAATTCCTGCCGTGCCTCGTCGAACCGGAAATACTCGCCACCCAGCTCGGTGATGTGCACCAACCCTTCGACATACAGGGCATCGAGCGTGACGAAGATGCCGAAGCTGGTGGCCGCGCTCACCACGCCCCCGAACTCCTCCCCGAGGTGTTCGCGCATGTACTTGCACTTGAGCCAGGCCTCCACATCGCGGCTGGCCTCGTCGGCGCGGCGCTCGTTCGCGCTGCAGTGCAGGCCGGCGGCCTCCCAGGCCTGCTGCTCGGCCGTGAGTTTCTTGGCCGGCTTCTGCGTCGGATTCTTGACCTTCTGGCTGAGCAGCCGCTTGCCCAGCTTGGCATGCGCCTCCCCGGGCGTGGGCAATGCCGGCAACTGGTATTTGCCTTTACCCAGCACGGCCTTGATCACCCGGTGCACCAGCAGATCGGGGTAGCGCCGGATCGGGCTGGTGAAGTGGGTGTAGGCATCGAACGCCAGGCCGAAGTGGCCGCTGTTGATGGGCGTGTAGATGGCCTGCTGCATCGAGCGCAGCAGCATCGAGTGGATCTGCATCGCATCGGGCCGGTCCTTGGTGGCCTCGGCGATTTTCTGAAACTCCGCCGGCTTGGGATCGTCGCTGATGCTCAGCCCCACACCGGTGGCCTTGAGGTAGTTGCGCAGGATGTCCTTCTTCTCCGGTGCCGGCCCTTCATGCACCCGGTAGAGGCCGGGATGCTTGCTCTGGGCAATGAAGTCGGCACTGCACACGTTGGCGGCCAGCATGGCTTCTTCAATCAGGCGGTGGGCGGAATTGCGCACGCGGGGCACGATCTTCTCGATGCGGCCGTTTTCGTCGCAGACGATCTGGGTTTCCGTGGTTTCGAAATCGACCGCACCACGCACGGCGCGCGCCTTCAGCAGTGCCTGGTAGACATCATGCAGATCCAGCAGATGCGGTACCAGCGCCTTGCGCTTGGCCGCCTCGGCACCGCGCGTATTGGCGAGGATCGCCGCCACTTCGGTGTAGGTGAAGCGGGCGTGGCTGTACATCACCGCCGGGAAGAACTGGTAGGCATGCACCTCCCCCGCCGCCGTCACGAGCATGTCGCACACCATGCACAGCCGCTCGACATCGGGATTGAGCGAGCACAGCCCGTTGGAAAGCTTCTCGGGCAGCATCGGTATCACGCGGCGCGGAAAATACACACTGGTGGCGCGGTCGTAGGCATCGATATCGATCGCGCTGCCGGTCTCCACATAGTGGCTCACATCGGCAATCGCAACCAGCAGGCGCCAGCCCTTGCCGCGGCCGACCTTCGCCGGCTCGCAGTACACCGCGTCATCAAAATCCCGCGCATCCTCACCGTCAATGGTGACCAGCGGTACGTCGGTCAGGTCGACCCGGTGTTTCTTGTCCTGCGCCCGGACCTTCTCCGGCAGGGTGCGTGCCAGTGCAATGCAGGCTTCGGAGAATTCGTGGGGCACCGCATACTTGCGCACCGCGATTTCTATCTCCATGCCCGGATCGTCGATCTCGCCCAGCACCTCCTTCACGCGCCCGACCGGTTGACCAAACAGGCTGGGTGGCTCGGTCAGCTCGATCACCACCACCTGCCCCGATTTGGCGGTACCCGTGCCGCCCTTGGGCACCAGAATGTCCTGCCCATAACGCTTGTCTTCCGGCGCCACCAGCCAGACACCGCTCTCCTGCAACAGCCGGCCAATGATGGGATGTGCCGGCCGCTCGACGATCTCCACCACACGGCCTTCGGGCCGGCCCCGCCTGTCCTGCCGCACGATGCGTGCCTTGACACGATCCTTGTGCAACACGGCACGCATCTCGTTCGACGGCAGATAGATGTCGGCCTCCCCGTCATCACGGACAACGAAACCGTGTCCATCACGGTGTCCGTGCACGGTTCCTTCAAATTCATCCAGCAGGACGCTGGTAGTGCTCATAGATTTGATACAATGCTCTCTTTCCTGAAATGCCCAGGTGGCGGAATTGGTAGACGCACTAGTTTCAGGTACTAGCGAGTAACATCGTGGGGGTTCGAGTCCCTTCCTGGGCACCAATTTTAGTAACGGTGTGCCGGCTCATGCGCAATGCATGGGCCGTGCGGCACACTCCCTTTCCCCCCAAATTCTTTCTCCTGCCATCCATGTGGTGTGGCAGAGGTTTTTGCACGCTATGCACGCCTGCGATGCCACAGTTGTAGCGTGCACACCACGCACAACCGGCGCGCCCTGCAGCGGATAACACCATCATTTGGATAGCTCTGCGAACATCCGCTCGCCAGTGCCATTGGTGCCATGCTCCACCAGCACCCGATGCCGCAACGCGTACTGCATGAGTTGCGCGGCATTCTCGACCTGCAGCTTGCGGTAGATGTTGGTCTGGTGGTTGTACAGGGTTTTCGGGCTCAGACTGAAATCCTCGGCAAGCTGCTTCACCGAGCGCCCGGTCGCCAGATGCTGGAATATGATGAACTCACGCTGGCTGAGCTGGGAGTGCGGCAATTCTGCATCGTCCCGCACGAGCGCCCCCGCCACCTCGGCGGACAGGTAGCGCCGGCCGGCAGCCACTTCCCGCACCGCATGCGCCAATGCATCCGGCGCACTGCGCTTGGACACGTAGCCGGTCGCCCCCATGGCCAGCGCTTGCAGGACCAGGCTCGGTGTCTCGTGCATGGAAAAAATCAACACGCCAAGGCCGGGACTGCGCATGCGCAGGCGCTGCAGCGTGTCAAATCCACCGCGCCCGGGCATTGAGAGATCCAGCACAACCACGTCGGCCGCGTTGTGCAGCAGCCACTGGTAAGCCGCCTCGCCGGTTTCGCACTCGGCGACCACATCGATATCGGCCTCCACCGACAGCAGGCGGCGGTAACCCGATCGGACCACAGGGTGGTCATCGGCAATCAGCACGCGTATGGCCATGTCGGGAATTTTTCCTATTCTAGTTTGGGCAATGCTCACAGACACTTACGCCCCGAACCAACAAACCAATCACGACTCCATGCATCACATAACAACATCGGGACAAACTGGGCGCAGCATACCGTTTCGGGCCAGCCTCATTGCCATTGCCGCATTCTCCACCCTGTCCGGGGTCACCTGGGCACAAGATGCCCCCAGCCTCGGGGAAGTCACCGTGATCAGCACCACCCCGCTGCCCGGCCTTGGCTTGCCCAAGAACCAGACCGCCGCCAACGTGCAAAGTGCGACATCGGACACCATGGACCGCAGTGGAGCACTGGACCTCTCCGATTTCCTGAACCGGCAATTTGGCAGTGTGCACGTCAACGAAACCTCTGGCAACCCATTCGCTGCCGACCTGAACTACCGGGGCTACACCGCATCTCCGCTGCTGGGAACACCCCAAGGTCTCTCGATATACATGGACGGCGTGCGGCTCAACCAGCCATTTGGTGACGTGGTGAGCTGGGACCTAATCCCACGCGGCGCCATTGCCGACGTCACGCTGATCCCGGGATCGAATCCGCTGTACGGGCTAAATACGCTGGGCGGAGCCATCTCGCTGCACAGCAAGGATGGCATGACCCATCCCGGCACCTCGCTCGAATTGTTGTTCGGCAGCAACCGGCGCCGCTCGGCCGAGTTGCAACATGGTGGATCGAACGACAAGGGCCAGCACTGGTTCACCACGGCAACCCTGTTCCGCGAAAGTGGATGGCGCGATGACTCCCCTACACGCGTGGGCCAGTTTTTCGGCAAGGTAGGCTCGCGCGACAAAGCCGGCGACGTGAGCCTTTCCCTCAGCTATGCGGACAACACCCTGTATGGCAATGGCCTCCAGGATCAACGGCTGCTGAACAGCAACTATTCCAGCGTGTACACGAAGCCGGATGTCACCGACAACCGGTCGATTTCCCTCAACCTGGCCGGCTCGCGCGACATCGCCAAGGACACCACCTTCTCTGGCAACGCATACTACCGCCGGCTGCGCACATCCACTTTCAATGGCGATGTGAACGAGGATGCACTGGACCAATCGCTCTACTTGAATGCAGCGGACCGGAACTATCTGCGCAACCTGCCCGGGAACCCCTACAACCTGTCGGCCACCTACACCGAGAACGCGGCCAACACGCCCTTCCCGTTCCTTCGCTGTATTGCCCAGGCCTTGCAGAATGACGAGCCCGGGGAAAAGTGCACCGGCCTGCTCAACCGCACCGCCACCAAGCAGAACAACTACGGATTCTCTGGCCAGGTATCGACGCTGGGCACACTCTCCGGCAATCGCAACCAGTTCGTCATCGGCGGAGGCTACGACCGCAGCCGTGTCCATTTCCTGCAAACGGCCCAGCTGGGATACATCAACAGCGACCGCAGCGTGACCGGCATCAACGCGTTTGCCGATGGCGTAACGGGCGGGGATGTCGACGGTGAGCCTCTCGACAGCCGGGTGGATTTGAGCGGTCGTGTCCAGACCGTCAGCGCTTTTGTCTCGAACACCACCAGCTTCGGCAATGCATGGCATCTCTCGCTGGCCGGCCGCTACAACCGTACGCAGTTGCGCAACCGGGACGCCATCACCCCCGGTGGCAGCATCGACTCCCTGGACGGTGATCACCGCTTCAACCGCTTCAATCCGGCAGTGGGGCTCGCCTTTACACCATCGCGCGATTTCAGCGCCTACTTTGGGTACAACGAATCGAGCCGGGCACCAACGACCATTGAGCTGGGTTGCGCCAACCCCGAGAACGAATGCAAGTTGCCCAATGCGCTGGCAGGCGACCCGCCCCTGAACCAGGTTGTCGCCAAAACCCTGGAGGCCGGTGTTCGCGGCAAACTCAATGCCAATGTCAGCTGGAATGCGGGCGTCTTCCGCGCCGAAAACTACGATGACATCCTGTTCGTAGCCGGCAGTACACCAGGCTTCGGCTATTTCAAGAATTTTGGCAAGACCCGCCGCGAAGGCGTGGAACTGGGCATGAATGCCCGCGGCAAGGGCGTGAACTTCGGGGTGAACTACACCTACCTGCTTGCCACGTTCCAGTCTCCTGACTCGTTCAGCGCCAATGCCAATAGCAGCAATAGCGAAGCACTGGCCGGCAACCCGGGCATGGAAGGCAGCATCAACGTCCGTCCTGGTGATCGCATCCCGCTGATTCCCCGGCATCTGCTCAAGGTCAGCGCCGACTGGCAGGCCACCCCGAGCTGGCTGATTGGATTGAACCTGGTGGCCGTTTCCTCTTCACTGGCCCGCGGCAACGAAAATGGCCAACACCAACCCGATGGTACGTACTACATCGGATCGGGCAAGGCACCTGGTTATGGCGTACTGAATTTCAACACGAGCTACCGGCACACGCCCCAACTGGAATTCTTCGCGCAGATCAACAACCTGCTCGACCGTCAATATGCGTCGGGTGCCCAGCTCGGGGCAACCGCCATCAGTGCCAGCGGCGCATTCCAGGCGCGCCCGTTGGGTGGGTCGGGAGCAACCGGCTTTCCATTGGAGGGGTCGACGTTCTATTCGCCCGGCGCACCCCGGGCAGCCTGGATCGGCTTGCGCTACTACTTCGATACACCGCGGAAGTAATCGATTCCATGCCCACGGGCGGCTTCCTGCGGAGGAAGCCGCCTTCGCTGATTTCCCGCGCCGCATGAAAAGGATACGATCCACTCCAAAGATTCGTGCACACAACGGAGACTCAACATCGTGATCTGCTTCAAGGCGTGGGCCCGCCGCATGCTGCAAACGCTGGTTCTTGGTGGTTCGGCAGCGGCGTTACTGCCCGCAGGCGCAATGGCCGCCACCGTCGCCATATCGGCCACAGATCCATTGGCATCGGTTCAATGGCCTGCATTGCAAAAGGACTACTTTGGCTCGGCTGCAGTGTCATTCGACGCACGGGTCAAGGTCAGTGGCCCGCGGTTTGCCGATGACGCACTGAACGTGCCCATCGCCATTGATGCCACCGAACTTGCGGCCGATGGCACCCGGATAGTCCGGATGGTTGTCATCGTTGAACGCAATCCGATTCGCAAGGTACTGGAGTTCGAACCTCGCGGCGTTCTGCCACGCCTCACTTTTCGCTTCAAGCTGGAACAGGCCTCTCCCGTACGGGTAGCTGTACTGGATCAACATGGCGCATGGCATGTTGGCAGCGTCCACATCGACGCCTCGGGTGGCGGCTGCACCGTGTCGGGGGCCAGTCGCGCCGACGGCTCGTGGAGCACCACGCTGAACAATGTCCAGACCCGCTATTTCCGTGACATCGTGGGGGGTAACTCCGCACGGCTGCGGCTGCGCATCATGCACCCGATGGATACCGGCCTGGTGGCAGGCATCCCCGCCTTCTACATCGAGAAGGTCACACTGGCAACCGACTCCGGACAGGCGCTGTTTCAGTTGGCCCTGTACGAACCCATCTCGGAGAATCCAACGTTCTCGTTCGATTTCGGCACCAAACCGACAACCATGCTGCGGCTCACCGGAACCGACAACAATGGCAACCGCATTCTCGCGGAGGTTTCGCCATGATTCGCGTGCGCCGACTGCTGGCATGGGCACTCCCGCTGGTGCTGGGAGCAAGCGGATATGCGCAATCCCTGGACTATCAGCTGACGGCAAGGGCCGTGGCGAAAGACACCTGGGTCATTGAAGGTGCCAACGCGGATTTCGCTCCCAGCAACGGCTGCAACATCATCAACACTGGATTTATCGCAACCTCCGCCGGGGTCCTCGTCATCAACACCGGCCCTTCCAGGCTCTACGGTGAGCAGCAGCGCCAACTGATCCAGCGCACCACCAGCCGGCCCGTGGTAGCGGTGTTCAACCTGAATCTCCATCCCGACTATTTCTTTGGAAACCAGGCGTGGGCTGATGTACCGACCTACGCGCTGCCCGGAACCCGGCAGGGCATGCAGGCGGAAGGCAACGCATATGCTGACAATCTTTACAAGCTGTGTGGTGACTGGATGCGTGCCACCGAGTCAACCCCGGCGGCCCAACCCCTCGAAACAGGCTTCCGCACATGGGGTGACCACACCATCAGGCTGACGCGCTTTCAAGGGCATACCGCCGATGACCTGGTGCTGGAGGACCAAACCACAGGCGTGGTCTTTGCCGGGGGCCTGGTGTTCGCCAACCGCGCACCCACCACGCCCCACGCGCGGCTCGCCGAATGGCTGGCCAGTATTGACCAGTTGGAGCAGCAAATCGCCAAGCTCCCGCCTAGCGTCGTGGTCCCCAGCCATGGCCCGGTTGATCGTGGTCGTACGGGGTTTTCCGACACCCGCCGCTACCTCCAGTGGCTGGATCGGCAACTCCGCTCATCGGCCGCCCGTGGACTGGATCTTGCTGAAGCATTGCAACTACCCATTCCGGAAGAATTTCGCGGATACGCCGCGGTCGAGTCGGAATTCCAGCGCAGCGTGGTCCACCTCTACCCTGCTTACGAAAAGAAGGCGCTGGCCGGCGAATTGCCCCACTGAACGACCCCATCGGCGTTCACATTTGGAGCAATTGGTGTAGCCCGGTACATCGTTTTTGCGCGCTCACTGACCATCTTCGCGCAATCGGGCATTTTTCCCAAGTATTTCAGGCCAATCTCACGTGGCATGGAATTTGCCCTATAGCTCCTGCTCA
>DASWYJ010000009.1:0-2028 GCA_036405035.1 Burkholderiaceae bacterium | reverse complement strand
ATCCCCTACATGGCGCTCGACCTCGACCCGGACCGCGTGCGCCAGGCCGCCGCCGCCGGCGACTCGGTGGTCTTCGGCGACGCGGCCCGCCTGCAGTCGCTGATGGCGGCGGGCCTGGTGCGGGCCAGCGCGGTGGTGGTGACCTACCTCGACACCGCGTCGGCGATCAAGGTGATCGCCAACATCCAGGAGCACGCCGGCAAGGTGCCGGTGATCGTGCGCACGGTGGATGACGCCGACATCGAGAAGCTGCAGGAGGCCGGCGCCACCGAGGTCGTGCCCGAAGCCATCGAGGGCTCGCTGATGCTGGCCAGCCACGCGCTGGCGCTGGTGGGTGTGCCCATGCGCCGCGTGATCCGCGTGGTGCAGGACCAGCGCGACGCCCGCTACAACCTGCTGCGCGGCTATTTCCATGGCCGCGACGACGACACCGCACTCGAGCGCGACCAGGAGCGGCTGGCCACGGTGACCCTCTCGCTCACCGCGCGCTCCACCGGCAAGCCGCTGGGCACGCTGGCGCTGCACGCGGTGGGCGTGCGGGTGCTGAGCCTGCGCCACCACAACGGCAAGGCGCAGGAGCCGGACGACGCCACCGTGCTCGGCGTGGGCGACACGCTGGTGCTGTCGGGCCGGCCCGAGGCGCTGGCGGTGGCCGAAGACAAGCTGCAGCGCGGCTGAGCCGGGCCGCGCCCGGCCTGCGCGGCACAATGGGGCCGCCGCCACCACACCCGCCCGCACCATGCCGCCTGAACCGATTGCCGACTTCCTGCGCCGCCATATCCGCACCGTGCCCGACTGGCCGGCGCCGGGCGTGATGTTCCGCGACATCACGCCGCTGCTGCAGGACGCCGCGGTGTTCCGGGTGCTGATCGACGCCTTCGTCACGCGCTACCGCGATGCCGCGGTGCGCCCCGAAGTGGTGGCCGGGCTCGACGCACGCGGCTTCATCCTCGGCGCGGTGGTGGCCTACCAGCTCGGCCTGGGCTTCGTGCCCATCCGCAAGAAAGGCAAGCTGCCCTTCACCACGGTGCAGGAGACCTACGAGCTGGAATACGGCAGCGCCACGGTGGAGCTGCACACCGACGCGGTGCAGCCCGGCCAGCGGGTACTGCTGATCGACGACCTGATCGCCACCGGCGGCACCATGATGGCCGGCAAGCGGCTGCTGGAAAGCCTGGGCGCCCAGGTGGTGGAAGGGGCGGCGATTGTCGATCTGCCGGAGCTGGGCGGTTCGCGCATGCTGCAGGCGGCCGGGCTGCCGCTGTTCACGCTGGTGGGCTTCGACGGGCATTGATAGGGGTGTTTTCGGCCTCCGGCCAGCGCCCTTGCTGGCTTGTTTGCTATTTAATACATAGCGATGTGCGGCATTGCCGCAGCTGTCACGCCGCCCGGATGGGCCGGCTCAGCCGGTAGCCCTGGCCGGGTTCGCACACCAGCAGGCCCCGCTGCCCGGGCAGTGCATCGAGCCGGTCGGCCAGGCCGTGGATGAGCGCGTCCAGCCGGTCGGGCCGGGTCTGCACCGCATGCTCCCGGCAGGCCGGCGGCCTATTTGCCGATGCAGAAGCTGGAGAAGATCACGCCCAGCAGGTCGTCGGAGCTGAATTCGCCGGTGATGGTGTTGAGCGCGTTCTGCGCCAGCCGCAACTCCTCGGCCAGCACGTCGAGCGCCGGGCTGCGGCCGGCGAGGTGCGCGTGGGCCGTGTCGAGGTGCCCGCCCACGGCCCGCAGGGCCTGCACATGGCGCTCACGGGCAATGTACAGGCCCTCGGGTGCGGCCTGCCAGCCGGCCAGTGCCAGCAGGCGCTGGCGCAGAGCGTCCAGGCCCTGGCCGGTCTTGGCCGACAGCAGCAGCGCCGCGCCGTCCGCCGTAGGCGCGGCGGCGTCGCATTTGTTCCAGATGTCGAGTACCGGCACGCCTGGGGGCAGTTTTTCGGCCATGGCCAGTGCGATGGCTTGGTCTGCCGCTACATATTCAGGAGCGTCGCGGCGGGTGAGGTCATGCAGGAACAGCACCGCGTTGGCGCCGGC
>DASWYJ010000008.1:0-6106 GCA_036405035.1 Burkholderiaceae bacterium | reverse complement strand
GCAAACGACCACGGTGCCGTCCGTCGAACGGATGGGCCGGGTTTCGAATCCGGCGGGCAGCGATTGCATGCAGGCCCCCATCGTTGGCAGCGGCGAGCGGCCGGTGGCCGGATTCACGAAACGCAGCTTGTGGCCCAGGTGCGGATCAGGCGGCATGCGCGCGACGCGGGCCATCGTCTCGCGGGTCTGGGCGAAGGGATAGACGAACACCCTGGACGGATCGGCCGGGCCGGCCTCGAAATCCACCGGCAGCAGATTGCTGCCGTAGCGGGCCAGGGCATCGCCCTCGGGCCTGGTGATGGCCTGCACCGCTTCACCTGATTTCTCCGCGAAGCCGGCATCGAAGAAACGCACCAGCGGGATGTCCAGCCCGTCGAGCCACACCACGGGTTCGTTGCCGGGATTGCCATGGTCGTGCCAGGTCCAGGCGGGGGTTAGGATGAAGTCGCCGCGGTGCATGGGGGTGCGCTCTCCATCCACCGACGTGTAGGCCCCCTCGCCATCGAGCACCAGCCGCAGCGCGGTCTGCGTGTGCCGGTGCGGCGGGGCGGTTTCACCAGGCATGATGAGTTGCAGCCCGGCATAGAGCGACGGCGTGATGCACGATTGGCCGCGCAGGCCGGGGTTCTCCAGCACCAGCACGCGGCGCTCGGCCTGCTCGGCGGTGATCAGTTGCCCGGCTTCCATGACATGGGGCCGGACATCGCGGTAGCGCCAGAACGCCGGAATGGCGGGCGAACGCGGCTCGGGTGGCACCAGCGCACCCAGAACCTCCCACAGCGGGGTCATCTGGTGGGCATCGATGCGACGGTAGAAATCCGCCCGGTCAGCGGCATTGGCGATGGCAGTGGACATGGTGGAGCGTTGTTTGGGTTCGATCATGCTGTTTTTCATTTCATCAGCCAATATGATTCCGTGAATAGTCAACATCACGATTCGTGATGCATGTTCTGCCGCACAATGCGGATCGTGGAACTCAAGGACGTTGACCTGAACCTGTTGCTGGTGTTCAACCAGCTGCGTCTCGAACGGCGGGTATCGGCCGTGGCCGATACGCTGGGCGTCACGCAGCCTGCGGTGAGCAATGCGCTGGCGCGGCTGCGTATGCTGTTCGGCGACGAGCTGTTTTTGCGCACGCCGCGCGGCATGGAGCCGACGCCATTTGCAGAACAGATGGCCGAACCGGTGGCCGCGGCGCTGGGGTTGATCGACAGCGCGCTCAACCAGCGCAGTTCCTTCGACCCGACCGCCAGCCAGCGCGCCTTCACGATAGCAATGACGGATATCGGCGAGATCTATTTCCTGCCGGCGCTGATGGCGGCGATGTCGTCACGTGCGCCGGGCGTGCGCATCAGCACGGTGCGCAACACGGCCGCCAGCCTGAAGGACGACATGGAGTCCGGCCGGGTGGATCTGGCGGTGGGCCTGCTGCCCCAACTGAAGGCCGGTTTTTTCCAGCGGCGATTGTTCAAGCAGCGCTACGTGTGCCTGATGCGCCAGGAGCATCGGCTCGCCAAGCGGGCGTTTGGCCTCCGGGAGTTCACGGCGGCAGAACATGTGGTGGTGGCCTCGGCGGGGACAGGGCACGGCATGATCGACGAATGGCTGGAGCGTGCTGGCATCCAGCGCCATGCCCGGCTGGCGGTGCCGCATTTCGTTGCGGTCGGCCACATCCTGCGCACAACCGAAATGATCGCGACGGTGCCGGAGGCGTTCGCCGAGCAGGTGGCGGAACCCTTCGGACTGGTCTACCGCAAACACCCCGCTGCCTTGCCGGATATCGCGATCAACCTGTTCTGGCATGCACGCAACCACCGCGATCCCTCCAGCCAGTGGCTGCGCAGCCTGATGGTCGAGCTGTTCGCGCACTGATCGCGTTGTTTTCCGAAAGATGTTCCATGGCGGCACCCGTTTTTTATTCGTACTTCCGCAGTTCGGCGGCCTGGCGCGTGCGCATCGCACTGAACCTGAAAGGCCTCCGGGCAGACTACCGCTATGTCCACCTGAACCGGGGCGGCGGAGAGCAGTTCAAGCCGGAATACCGCGCCCTGCAGCCGCAGGCGCTGGTGCCGGCGATGCGCATGGATAACCTGGATCTGGGCCAGTCCCTGGCCATCATCGAATACCTCGACGAGCGGCATCCGGAGCCGCCCTTGCTGCCGGGCGACGCGGCCGGGCGTGCCCGGGTGCGGCAGATCGCGCTGGCGATTGCCTGTGACATCCATCCGCTGAACAACCTGCGGGTGCTGAAACACCTTGCCGGTCGTTTCGGCGCGTCCGAGGAAGACAAAGCCGAATGGGCGCGGCATTGGATCACGCTGGGACTGTCGGCTCTGGAGGAGCAATTGGCTGGAAACAGCGGCCGATTCTGTGTGGGCAACAGCCCGACGATGGCGGATTGCTGCCTGGTGCCGCAGTGGTTCAGCGCCCAGCGCTTCGGTGTTGATGTTGCCGCGTTTCCCACCCTGGGCCGCATCGTTGGCCACTGCCAGGCCTTGCCGGCTTTCGCCGAAGCCCACGCCACACGGCAGGCCGACGCTGAATGAAAAAAGCCCCGCGCTGGCGGGGCTTGGTTCGTCGGATCAGCCCGACATCCGGCAGCCGGTGCCCGGGTCGGCCAGCGCCTTGGCGGCCACACCGATCACCTTGTTTTCCTTGTCCTTCACCTGGCGCAGATAGATGTCCTGCACCGGGTTGTGCTGCGGGCTCATTTTCCACTTGCCACGCGGGCTGTCGATGGTGGCGCCTTCCATCGCGGCGTACAGCGCCTTCTTGTTGGACAGGTCACCGTTCACCGCAGCCGCCCCCTGGGCCAGCAGCAGGCCGGTGTCGTAGCCCTGCACCGCGTACACATCGGGCTGGGACTTGAACTGTTTGGCGTAGGCCAGGCGGAATGCCTTGTTGCGCGGTGTATCCAGCGAATCGCTGTAGTGCAGCGTGGTCAGGATGCCATCGGCGGCCGGGCCGGCGGCTTCCAGCACGCCTTCGGTCAGGAAGCCCGAGCCGTACAGCGGGATCTTGTCCTTCAGGCCGGCGGCGGCGTAGTCGCGGATGAACTTGGCCGCGCCGCCCCCGGCGAAGAAGCAGGCCACGGCGTCGGGTTTGAGCGCGGCGATTTCGGTCAGCAGGGCCTGGAACTCCACGTTGGGGAAGGGCAGCGACAGCTCCTTGACGATGGTGCCGCCGGCCTTGAGGTAGCCTTCCTTGAAGCCCTCGAAAGCTTCGTCGCCAGCGGCGTATTTCCAGGTGATCCACACCGCTTTCTTGTGGCCCCGGTCCACCATCGGCTTGCCGAGCGCGGTGGTGGGCTGGCCGTTGGTAAAGCTGGTGCGGAACACGTTGGGCGCACACAGCGCGCGGGTGGCGGCATGCACACCGGCGTTGGGGATCAGGCTCAGCACGCCGCTGTCGCGGGCGACCTTCTGGATGCCCATCTGCACACCCGAGTGCACCGTACCCACCAGCACGTCGACCTTGTCGCGCTGGACCAGCGTGGAGGCGTTCTCCACGCCCTTGGCGGGGTTGGATTCGTCATCGACCTTGAAGAATTCGACCTCGCGGCCGCCAAACTTGCCGCCTTGCTCGGCCAGCGCCATGCGGAAGCCGTTTTCGATGGCCACGCCGAGCTGCGCGAAGGTGCCGGTGTACGGCAGCATCAGGCCGACCCGCAGCTTGCTGGACTGGGCACGCACGATCTGCGGCAGCAGCAGGCCGGTGGAGGCCGCGCCCACCAGGGCGGCGCTGCGGGTCAGGACAAGACGGCGAGTGGTCATGGGAATTTCCTCGGGTAAGAAAGTAGGGAGGTGTCAGTGGTCAATGGATGCGAACATGAAGTATGGTGCATTTGCAAGCCGCTGCTAACTCGAAAAAACCCTTGGCTGGCGCGATGTTGCCAGCCATTCGCGCACCAGGGCCGTGAGCCGTTCGGGCTGGTCGCGGTGTGGCGAATGGCCACAGGCGGGCAGCAGGTGCACGGCGGCGTGGGGTACCAGGCGCTCCTGCAGGCCGGTGCTGCGGTAGGCGGCGGTCACGGCCGTGATGCTGGCAATCGACAGGTCTTCGGCGAACAGGTGGGCGGCGAGGCTGATGGTGGCGGCCACATGCTGCGGAAAGAAGCTGGCCATGGACTGGCTCCCGGTCAGGCCACACTCTTTTCGCGGTCGCGCAGGCGGAAGCGCTGAATCTTGCCGGTGGCTGTTTTGGGCAGTTCGGCCACCACCTCGATGTAGCGCGGGTATTTGTACGGCGCCAGGCGGTCTTTCACAAAGGCCTTCAGGTCATCCTCGCTGGCGCTCTGGCCGGCCTTGAACACCACAAAGGCCTTGGTCTTGGTCAGGCCCTCGCCATCTTCCTTGCCGATCACCGCGCACTCCAGCACCGCCGGGTGCTGCATCAATGTGGCCTCGACCTCGAAGGGCGAAACGTAGATGCCGCCCACCTTGAGCATGTCGTCGCTGCGGCCGCCGTAGGTGTAGTAGCCGTCGGCGTCCACCGTGTACTTGTCGCCGCTGCGGGTCCATTCCCCGGCGAAAGTGTGTTTGGTTTTTTCGCGGTTGTTCCAGTACAGGATGGCCGCGCTGGGCCCGCTGACCTGCAGCTCGCCGATCTCGTCCACGCCACATTCGTGGCCGTCGTCGGCCACCAGCCGCAGCCGGTAGCCGGGCACGGCCTGGCCGGTGGTGCCGTAGCGCACCGCGCCGGGCCGGTTGGACAAAAAGATGTGCAGCATCTCGGTGGAGCCGATGCCGTCGAGGATGTCGCAGCCGTACTCGGCCACCCACTTGCGGCCGATCTCGGCGGGCAGGGCCTCGCCGGCACTGGTGCACACGCGCAGCGCCAGGGCGGCTTGCGGCGGCCGCGCCGGGTCGGCCAGCAGCGCGGCATACAGCGTGGGTACGCCGTAGAAGATGCTGGGCTGGTGGTCCTGCAGCGTCTTGAACACGCCCGCTGGCGTGGGCCGCTCGGGCAGCAGCACGGCGGTGGCACCCACGCTCATCGGAAAGCTCAGGCCGTTGCCCAGGCCGTAGGCGAAGAACAGCTTGGCGGCGGAGAACACCACGTCATCCTCGCGGATGCCGAGCACACCCCGGGCGTACAGCTCGGCGGTCTGGACCATGTGCGAATGCAGGTGCACCGTGCCTTTGGGTGAGCCGGTGGAGCCGCTGGAGTAGAGCCAGAAGCACACCTCGTCAGCACAGGTATTCGCTATGTTTTCAGTAGCTTCACTGCCAGCAACGACGCTGGCCAGCGTGCTGAATTCATCGGATTTTTCGGCATCACAGACGATCACGTCGCGCAGCGTCTCGATCTGGCCCAGCAGCGGCCGGAAGGCTGGCAGCAAGGGCGCCGAGACGATGAGCGCGTGGGCGCGCGAGTCGCGCAGCATGAAATCGAAATCCGGGGTGGTCAGCAGCGTGTTGACTGCCACCGGCACCACGCCCGCGAGGATGGAGCCGAGAAAGGCCACCGGCCAGTCCAGCGAGTCGAGCGCGCACAGCAGCACGCGCGATTCGCGCGGCACCTGCCGGGCGCGCAGGCCGTTGGCGAAGCGGTGCGCGCGCTCGGTGAGTTCACCGTAGGTCAGCACGGCGCCGGTTGTGGCATTGACAAAGGCCGGCTTGCCGGCGCGGCCCGCATTGCGTGCCAGCAGGTCGTGGGCGGCGTTGTACGCGCGCGGGATGTCGATGCGGGGCGGGCTGGTCGAGTGGTCGGCGTGGCTCAGTTTCATGCTGTCTCCAGCCGGGGGTGTGCTGCCGGCATGTCTGTCGGGAGAGGCCCGCACTGCGCTGGTGCCGGCCCTGTCTGCGGGATGTCAGGCCGCTGGCGACGTGGCCAGCGCCTGTGCCAGCCAGGCGCGGCACCACGCCGTGCCTTCGGATTCGGGCAGCGTGCCGCTGCTGGCATCGTGGCACCACACCTCGCCCACGCGCTGTGCGCCCAGGCCCTGCAGGCGCTCGTCGAACAGCTTGCCACCGAAGCAGAAGGTATTGAGGTAGGTGCGGTCACCCAGTGCGATCACGCCGTAGCGCACATGGCCGAGGAAGGCGGGCCTGGTATCGAGCGAGTCGTACAGTGCGCGGCCGTTGTCGGGCACGTCGCCCGAGCC
>DASWYJ010000007.1:0-2908 GCA_036405035.1 Burkholderiaceae bacterium | reverse complement strand
GCCTTCATCAGCAACCCCGAGGAAGAAGCCCTGCTGAACAGCGAGGCCTACCAGGAGCAGCTGGCCGATGCGGTGATGCGCGGCATCCTGCGCTACTTCGCCAAGAATCCGCCGCTGGCGCGCAGCCGGGCGCTGTAGCCCTGCTGCACGCGCGGCGTGTGCGGTCCCCCGGCCCGTTACGGCGCGTCGAGGCTGCCCGAGGCGTTGGGGTAGCTCACGATCCCCCAGGGCAGCTGGAAGCCGGGCACGTTTTTCGTGACCTTGTAGGTCGTGGTGTCGATCACTTCCACGTCATTGGAGCGGCCGCAGGCCACCAGCAGCTGGCTTTCGTCCGGCGTGAAGGTGAAGTGCCAGCAGCGCTTGCCCACCGGCACGTCCGCCAGGGTGGCATGGGTGGTGGCATCGAAGAACTGCACCTTGCCGCCACGGCCCGAGGCCACCACGATGCGCTTGCCCGCCTTGTCGAACCCCACGCCATACGGGCCCGTTGCGGTGGGCACGGTCTTCACGTGCTTGAAGTTCTTGTCGAGCACCACGAAGCTGTTGGAGTTCTCCATCGTCACGATGTACTGCTTGCCGTCCGGCGACACCTTGATGCCGCGGGGCCGGTGGCCATGCGGGTGCAGATCGACCGTCTTCACCAGCTTGCCGCTGGCGATGTTGTAGACCGTCACGGTGTCGTTGCCTTCGTTGGTGATGGCAAAGTGCTTCTGGTCCGGCAGGAACTCGATGCCCTCGGTTTCCGGCGCACCGACGATGGAGCGCACCACCTTCCAGGTGCGCAGGTCGATCACCGCCACCTGGCCGGGTGTGTCGTCGTCATCGTCGTGGTCATTCTTGGCGCCCGGAGCGGGCGGCTTGCCGCTGGAAGCCGGCTCGTAGGTGACGAATGCCTTGGTGCCGTCGGGCAGGATGCGCAGGAACTCGGGGTTCTTGCCCACCGGAATGCGGCGCAGCACCTTCAGCGTGGCGGTGTCGATCACCGCGACGTCGCCGGTTTTCTGGTTGGCGGTGAGCAGCAGCTTGCCGTCGCGCGTGACGGCCAGGCCCCGCGGGTCGCTGCCGTCCAGGTTGATGGTCTTGCCCGGGGTGAAGTGCACCGGGTCGAGCAGCGTGACACCGGCGCCCTGGTTGGTCACATAGATCACCGGGTCGGCGGCCAGCGCCGGCACGCTCCAGGCGGCGAGAGTGGCGGCAACAAGCGTGGTGCCGGCGGCTGCCGACAAACGGGAAATTGTCATGGTCTTGGTCTCCTGAGACCGGCATTGTCATACAGGTTCCGGCCCACGCCATGCACGGAACCCGCCACGGCGCGGGGTTTTCCGGCGAATCCCGCGGGCGCGGTCCCGCCGCCATGGCCGACAGGGGCCGGGGGCGTTTTCCTACAGACCCGGCCCCTCCCCATCCCTACAGTGAAGGCACAGGCAGCAGCAATGCCTGCAATCCTGATAAGGAAGACCATGATGACCAACAAAATCCTACTGGCCGCTGCCGCAGCAGCCATGATCGGCATGACCGGCTGTGCCTCCAACCCCAGCAGCGCGCAGATCGGCACCGCAACCGGGGCGGTGCTGGGCGGTGTGGCCGGCAGCGCCGTGGGTGGTGGCACGCTGGGTACCGTCGGTGGCGCCGCAGCCGGCGCCCTGATCGGTAACGAGCTGGGCAAGCGCCAGGATCAGAACCGCCGCTAAACCGGGGCCCTCTCCGGTCCCGCGCAGGGATCAGGGGGCCGCGTCGCGGGTACGCGCCCGCAGCGCCCCCACCAGCACCACCAGGCCGGGAATGATGATCATGGCCCAGATGATGCTGCTCAGATTCTGCTGCACCCAGGGGGTGTTGCCAAACAGATAACCCGCACCACACAGCCCCAGCACCCACAGCAGGCCGCCTGCCACGTTGTAGGTGGTGAAGCGGGTGCGGTCCATCATGGCCACGCCGGCCACGAAGGGCGCAAAGGTGCGGATGAACGGCATGAAACGCGCCAGGATGATGGTGACGCCACCGTAGCGCTCGTAAAAGTCGTGCGCCTGGTTGAAGGCCCGCTTGTTGAAGAAGCGCGACTGCTCCCACTGAAACACCTTGGGCCCGAAGTAGCGGCCGATCGTGTAGTTGCACTGGTCGCCCAGTAGCGCGGCAGCCACCAGCACCGTGCAGGCCAGCGGCAGGCTCAGCAGGCCGGCGCCACACAGCGCCCCCACAATGAACAGCAGCGAATCGCCCGGCAGGAAGGGCATGACGACCACGCCGGTCTCGGTGAACACGATCACGAACAGCAGCACGTACACCCAGGCGCCGTAATTGTTGACGAACACCTCCAGGTGCTTGTCCACATGCAGCACGAAATCGATCAGAAAGGCCAGCAGTTCCATCATGCGGGGGATTATCGGTGCGGCATAGAATTCCCCCGTGACAGCCCCGCCCTTCCCCGCGCCGCGCCGCGCCATCCGCGAACTCCCCGACGAACTCATCAGCCAGATCGCGGCGGGCGAGGTCGTGGAGCGCCCGGCCTCGGTGGTGCGCGAGCTGCTCGACAACGCACTCGATGCCGGTGCCAGCCAGATCACACTCCGGCTGGCCGCCGGTGGAGTGCGCCTGATCGTGGTGGAAGACGATGGCAGCGGCATTCCCCGCGACGACCTGGCCTTGGCGCTGCGCCGCCACGCCACCAGCAAGATCGCCAGCCTGACCGACCTCGAATCGGTGGGCACCATGGGCTTTCGCGGCGAGGCGCTGGCCGCCATCAATTCGGTGGCCGAGGTGCAGCTGCTGTCGCGCTGCGACGACCAGCCCAATGCCTTTGTGCTCGACGGCCGCACCGGCGAGATCCGCCCCGCCGCCCGCAGCCGCGGTACCACGGTGGAGGTGAAGGAGCTGTTCTACAGCACGCCGGCACGGCGCAAGTTCCTGA
>DASWYJ010000006.1:0-2932 GCA_036405035.1 Burkholderiaceae bacterium | reverse complement strand
GGCTGTACCAGCAACACCCCCTCGCGCGCCTGCCATTGGCCACTGAACTCCAGCCTGCGGCCACCGCCGTTGTAGCTCCAGTTGCCCCCTCCACCGACGGACTGCACCCATTGCGACACCGCGCCGTCCGCACCCAGTTGCAGGGTGCGCACCGTGGTGAACGAAGCAAAGTTGCCGCCACCACCGCTGTTGGTGATTTTCTCGTGCTTCCACACGCCTACGAGGCGCGGGTCGATGCTGCCTGTGGCAGCCGCAGCCGCCGGGGCCGGGGACGCGCCCGCAGCCAGCCGCACAAAGCGCGCCTGCCGTGCCTGCACCTCCCCGGTGCGGGGGTTCTTCGCCGACACCGTGGCCACCAGTTGCTGGTCGCCCTCGGCCACGGCCTCCAGCGCAGCGACCGGCAGCCCCTTGCCCGGCTCGATGAGGCGGGCGCTGATGCGCGTACCCTGCACCGTGCCCTCCAGCCGGAGCCGGAGCGCCGCTTCTTCGTAGGTGCCCGACACCTGGCCGCCATGGATCTGCAGCGTGATGGTGGTAGGCAGGCCATCGATGTCCGCCCGGTAGCGCCCATTGAAGGGCGTGGCCACTGCCACGGCGGGCAGCAGCGCCGCCAGCAGCGCACACAGCCCGCGGCGATGGAGTGCCAGGAGGATGGGATGCATGCTGTGTCCTGGCCGCACGGGCTGCGGCGTCAGGCCGGATCCTGCAGCGACAGGTACAGGGCTTCCAGCTTGCGGGCGCTGGCAGCCGGCTGGGTGGCCGGGCTGTTTTCCATGCGCTGCCGCATGCCCTGGCGCAAGGCTTCGAGTTCTTCCGGGTGGCCGGCGAAGTACTGGCAGCGCTGCACATAGGCCTCGGCGCTGTCGGCCACCAGATTGTCGAGGCCCAGCGATGTGAGCAGCGAAACGCTGACACGCGACACATGGGTGGGGCCGGCCAGCGCCACGACCGGAATGCCCATCCACAGCGCCTCGATGGTGGTGGCCGTGCCGTGGTACGGAAAGGGGTCGAGCGCCAGGTCGGCCTGCTGGTACAGCGCCAGATGCTGCCGGAAGCCCATGCGGGCATGCATCTGCACCCGCGACAGGTCGATGCCGGCGCGGGCAAAGCGCTGGGCCTGCTCTTCCTTCAGCACGGCGTCTGACAGCGGTGCGGCCTTGACGATCAGCCGGGCGGTGGGCAGCGCGGTCAGGATGCGGGCCCACAGCCGCAGCGTGTCGTCGGACAGCTTGGCCAGGTTGTTGAAGCTGGCCAGCGTGAGGTAGCCATTACGCAGCAGCGGTGTCGGCCCGGCGGGCGGCAGCTCCGGGGGCTTGCGCAGGCACAGGAAGGGCGCCGGCATGCGCAGCAACTGCTCGGAATGGATGGTGTCGGCCAGCCCCGGCGGATCGGCAATGGGGTCGCTGATGCGGTAGTCCATCTGCGCCAGACCGGTGGTGTTGGGATAGCCGAGGTAGGTCATCTGCACCGGCGCGATGCGCTGGGCAAAGATGGAAACCCGGCTGTCGCCGGTATGGCCGGACAGGTCGACCAGGATGTCCACCGCATCGGCCCGGATGGCAGCCACCAGGGCTTCGTTGGAACTGTGGGGCAGGTGCCGCCAGTGGTCACCGAAGTGCTGCTGCAGCCGCTCGGTCAGGTCGTCGGTCTTGTCGCTGGCGTGGTACAGGAACACCTCGAACTGCGTCGCATCGTGCTCCATCAGCACCGGCGCGATGATCTGCCCGACCGGGTGCTGGTAGAAATCGGGGCTGACGTAGCCAATGCGCAACCGGCGGCCCCGGGTGTCGGCACCCAGTCGGGGCCGCGATACCGGCGCCGGCTCGGCTGCACCCGGCCACTGGCGCACCCACTCCACATGTTCGCGGTAGATATAGGCCGGGTCGTGCGGCAGGTAGTTCAGTGTCAGCAGGTAATTGGATGCCGCCGTGGTGTTGGCCACATTGCTCTGTGCGCTCGCCCGGAACAATGCGGTGGCTTCGGCGATTTCGCCGTTGCGGTAGTGCAGCCCCCCCAGGTAGGTGCTGGCAAGCGCATAGCGGGGGAATTTGGCGACGCAGGCGGTCCACAGTGCACGGGCCTCGGCAAGCTGGCCGGTTTCCATGTAGGCGCGCCCGAGCAGGAAGTGGCTGCGGTCGGATTGCTGTGCGTTGTGGTAGGTCTTGCAAAAAACCAGCGCGTCGCTCCAGCGGTTCTGCTTGGCCAGCAGTTCGATCAGGTTGGCCTGCGCCAGCATCATGCTCGGCTGCAGGATGACGGCTTCGCTGAGGTGCACCAGCGCCTGGTCGTGTTCACCCAGCTCGGTGAGCACGTAGCCGAGGTTGTTGTTGGCAAGTGCGTTGTCGGGCCGGAGTGCCACGGCGCGGCCATAGCAGGCCCTGGCCTTGGGGAAATTGCGCAGGGTGGAGTAGCAGTTGCCCAGCGCCAGCACGCCGTCGTAATCCAGCTTGTCCTGCTCGAACAGCGGAGCAAACAGGGCCACGGCGTCCGCCGCCTTGCCGCGCAGGTTCAGGAAATCGGCCAGCGCTGCGTGGGCTTCGGTTTTCTCCGGTGCAAATGCCATTGCGCGCTGAAAGGCGGCCTGGACGCTGTCGACGCTGGCCTCGCGCTGCTGGGCGAGGCGTTTGGCCTGCAGCAGTGCTGCAACAAATCGGACGTCATCGTTTTGCATGGAGTCGGGGGCAGTTGATCGGCACACAGGAAGGAGGTGATGGGACCGCTCCGCCCCATGGCCTATCGGTGGAAATACACCGTGCGCAACGGGAGGCGCAGACCCCGGCACGTTCAGCGGTGCCTGCCCAGGCGGACAGCCAGGGCAGGCGGATAACCGTCAGTTGGACGGCGCGGCGCCGTCGAAACGTGGCACGGAGCCGGCATCCAGAGCCGGCGCCCGCTTGAGTGCCGGACTACGCTGCTCCAGCATGACCGGCGG
>DASWYJ010000005.1:0-2278 GCA_036405035.1 Burkholderiaceae bacterium | reverse complement strand
CCTGTGGGCTGCGCTGTTCGCCTTGCTGTCGGGCTGTTCGTCCACCGCCATCCTCGACCGCATGGTGCCGTCGGACACCTACGTGGCCCGGCCCAGCGCGGCCTACGGGCCGGAAGCGCGGCAACAGCTCGACATCTATCTGCCGCTGCCCGCCGCAGGCGGCGCCCGGCCACCGCTGGTGGTGTTCTTCTACGGCGGCAGCTGGACCACCGGTGAGCGTGTCGACTACCGCTTCGTGGGCGAGGCCCTGGCTTCGCGCGGCATTGCCACGCTGGTGGCCGACTACCGGCTCAGCCCGGCGGTGCGCTACCCGGTGTTCCTGCAGGACAGCGCGGCTGCTGTGAAATGGGCTTTCGAGCATGCGGCCGAACTCGGCGCCGATCCGGCCCGCATCTATGTGGCCGGCCACAGCGCGGGTGCCTACAACGCGGCGATGGTCGCGCTCGATCCGCGCTGGCTGGCCCAGGTGGGGCTGAAGCCCGCACAGCTGGCCGGCTGGGTGGGCATTGCCGGGGCTTACGAGTTCCTGCCCATCGGCATTCCGGAAGTGCAGGTGGCCTTCAACTGGCCCCACACGCCACCCGATTCGCAGCCGGTGGTGCATGCCAGCGCCAGGGCGCCGCGCACGCTGCTGCTGGCCGCCAGCAGCGACACCGTGGTGAGCCCGGCGCGCAACACCCAGGCACTGGCCAGCCGGCTGCGGGCGGCCGGTGTGCCTACGGCGGTGCAGATGTACAGCGGCGTCAGCCACGTCACGGTGCTGGCCTCCGTGGCCACGCCGCTCAACTTCCTCGCACCGGTGGCCGATGTGATGGCCACCTTTGTGCAGGGCGGTGCCGTGTCCGACACCGGGGCGCCGGCCAAGTAAAATCGGGGAAGTCACATAACCCGGGCCCGTTCGCGGCCCATTCCCTGAGGATTCGTCACCATGGCACTCGTTTCGATGCGCGAGCTGCTGGACCACGCGGCCGCCAACGGCTACGGCATTCCGGCTTTCAACGTCAACAACCTCGAACAGGTGCAGGCCGTCATGGAAGCCGCCAAGGAAACCGGCGCGCCGGTGATCCTGCAGGCCAGTGCCGGTGCCCGCAAATACGCTGGCGAATCCTTCATCAAGCACCTGATCCAGGCGGCGGTCGAGGCCTACCCGAACATCCCGCTGGTGATGCACCAGGACCACGGGCAGAGTCCGGCCATCTGCCAGGGCGCCATCGACCTCGGCTTCTCCTCCGTCATGATGGACGGCTCGCTCAAGGAAGACGGCAAGACGCCGGCCGACTTCGACTACAACCTGAACGTCACCCGCAAGGTGGTGGAGCTGGCGCACCGGGTTGGCGTCACGGTGGAGGGTGAACTGGGCTGCCTGGGCAACCTGGAAACCGGCGCCGCCGGCGAGGAAGACGGTATTGGCGCCGAAGGCAAGCTGGACCACAGCCAGATGCTGACCGACCCCGAGGAAGCCGCGGTGTTCGTGAAGGCCACGCAACTCGACGCGCTGGCCATTGCCATCGGCACCAGCCACGGCGCCTACAAGTTCAGCCGCAAGCCCACCGGCGACATCCTGGCCATCAGCCGCGTCAAGGAAATCAACCGGCGCATCCCCAACACCCACCTGGTGATGCACGGCTCCTCCAGCGTGCCGCAGGACCTGCTGGACATCATCAACCAGTACGGCGGCAAGATGAAGCAGACCTTCGGCGTGCCGGTCGAAGAGATCCAGGAAGCCATCAAGTATGGTGTGCGCAAGATCAACATCGACACCGACATCCGCCTCGCGATGACCGGCGCGGTGCGCAAGTTCATGGCCGAAAACCCGGAGAAGTTCGATGCCCGCGAATGGCTCAAGCCGGCGCGCGAAGCCGCCAAGGCCATCTGCAAGCAGCGCTACATCGAGTTCGGCTGCGAGGGCCAGGCCGGCAAGATCAAGGGCGACAGCCTGCAGATCGTGGCAGCCAAATACAGCAAGGGCGAGTTGGCGCAGGTGGTGCACTGAGCAGTAGCCCCTGGCTCCGGAAAGAAGCGCGGCCTGGCCGCGCTTTTTGCTTTCTGCGCTGCACTCCGGATGGAAGGCCGCCGGGAAAGGCAACGACCCAAAAGCTACTGCCTGGTTAAACCCACGAAACCATGGTCAATCCGATGCGTTCAATTGACCATGGGGCACCGTGGCAACAGAATGGAGCCATGCCGAATCCTGCCGTGCAGCAGGGAGTGCCAGTGCTTGGTGAAGCCGTGTTCTCGGTATTCGGCGCAGCGGTGCACGAAGTGGGCAGCACGCTGT
>DASWYJ010000004.1:0-8229 GCA_036405035.1 Burkholderiaceae bacterium | reverse complement strand
CACCAGCGTGGCCACCGTGTTCCGGCCCCGGCTGAAATCGGTCACGGTCATCGGGTAGCGCTGGCCCCGCTGCTGGGTGCGCGGAGCCGCTGCACACGCCCCAGCCGCACCGGCCCAGGCCTGCACTGCCGCGTGCCCGTTGCTCACCGCAACGACATGGTCGGCGCTGCCGTGGATCACCAGCAGCGGCGGCCACACAGCGGCCATGGCGTCCGGAGAAGCCAGCAGTGGCCGGGTGGCCCGCAGCCCATGCATGGCGCCGAGCGCCGACATGCCCGAGTGAGCGGTGCCGGGAGGAATGCCCGAGTGCATCACCACGGCCTGGAAGCGCGCGGGATGCCGGGTGACCAGCAGCGCCGCCATGCTGGCACCGGCCGACATGCCGGCCAATGCAATCCGGCTCGGGTCCGCCGCGTACAGCAGGCAGGTCTGGTCGATCGCCCGCAGAATGAGTGCGGCCTCGCCCCAGGCCCGGCCCGATTGGGTGTCGAACCAGTTCCAGCAGCCCTGGGCATTGGCGAGGCGGTCCTGTTCGGGGTAGAGCACCAGAAAGCGCTCGCGGGCCGCGATGCGGTTCATGCGGGTGCTCAGCGCGAAGCGGCGGGCATCCTGCCCGCAGCCATGCAGCATCACCAGCAGCGGCAGCCGCTCGCCGGGTTGTACGCCAGGGGGACGGTACAGCCAGTAGCGGCGCGTCCCCGCGATGCCCATCACCATGCCGGCGAGCCAGTCGCCTGCTCCTGGGGGCGCCTTGTACTTTGCCAGTGTGGGCTGGGCCGCCTGCCGCAGCGCACGGGTTCCGGCCCGCACGGTGTTGCGGGTCAGGGTGGCAAAGCTGCGCTGGTAGGCTTTGGCCCAGGCCGGGGTCCGCGTGCGTTTTGCCATCGGATCATTCTATGAACCACCCGGCGACCCACCTGCGCGCAAGGCCATTGCGCGGGCGCTCAATCGTGCAGCCGGAAGGGATTGAAATCGGTTTCCCGGTCGTAGTGGTCCACACCCTCGGCGCGCTTGAGCCATCCCACCACCAGGTAGGTGAGCGGTGTGGCCAGTACTTCCCACAGCGTCTTGAGCACGTACTGCGCCAGCGCCACCGCCAGGATGTCCTGCGTGGCCCAGATGCCGAAAAACGCAATGCCGTAGAACAGCATGGAATCGATCAGCTCCCCCACCAGCGTCGAACCGATGGTGCGCACCCAGAGCCAGCGGCCGGCGGTGCGCAGCTTGAGCTTGGCCAGCACATAGCTGTTGGCGAAGCTGCCGCACCAGAAGGCCACCATCGAGGCCAGCGCGATCCGCCAGGCATTACCGAAGACCCCGTCGAGCTGGCTCTGGTAGGTGCGCATGAATTCGGTATCGGCCGGTGGCAGGCCCACCACCACCGCCGCCATCACCGAGGCGAATGCCAGCGCGGTGAAGCCGGCCCACACCACGCGACGGTCCCGGCCATAGCCATAGACCTCGGTCAGGATGTCGCCGAACAGGTAGGAGATGGGGAAGAACAGCACCCCGGCACCGAAGGTCACTGCGCCCAGCAGGGGCAGATCAAGCGTGGCCTGTTTGGCTGCACCAATGAAGTTGGAACACAACAGCACACAGACGAAAGCCGCCAGGATGAAGTCGTAATACCGGTAGCTGGTGCGACGCATGGTGGCCGTCCAAATGAAAAAAGGCCACTGCATTGTAGGCAGTGGCCTTTTGCCGCGCGCGGCGGCACGGGGAAGCGTCGATCAGGCCAGCTTGAACGGCAGTTCGCGCGGCGTGTTGCCGGTGAGCTTGGCCACCGCGTTGGCAAAGGCCGGCGCCAGCGGCGGCAGGCCGGGCTCACCCATGCCGGTGGGGGCATCGGTGCTGGGCACCAGGTGCACCGCCACTGTGGGCATGTCGGTGATGCGGGGCACGGCAAAGTCATGGAAGTTGCTCTGCTCGACCACACCGTCCTTCAGCGTGATGGCTGCGCCGGGCAGGCACATCGACAGGCCCATCAGCGCGCCGCCCTGCACCTGGGCTTCCAGCGTTTTCGGGTTGACGGCCAGGTTGCAGTGCACGCCGGCGGTCACGCTGTGCAGCTTGGGTTCGCCCTTCTCCACCGAGGCTTCCACCACATAGGCCACCACCGAGTGGAAGGACTCGTGCACCGCCACGCCCCAGGCGCGGCCAGCCGGCAATGTGCGCTTGCCGTAGCCCGATTTGTCCACCGCTAACTGCAGCGCGGCCTTGTGGCGCGGCGCGGCGTCACCGATCAGCTTCAGGCGGTAGGCCACCGGGTCCTGGCCGGACTGGCGGGCCACCTCGTCGATCAGCGTTTCCATCACGTAGGCGGTGTGGGTCGAGCCCACGCTGCGCCACCACAGCACCGGCACATTGACCTGCGGGTGGTGCACCGACAGCCGCATGGGCAGCGCGTAGGGCTCCTTCATGCCTTCTACCGCGGTGGCGTCGATGCCGTCCTTGACCATGAAGGCCTCGAAGGGCGAGCCCTTGACGATGGACTGGCCAACGATCACGTGGTCCCAGGCCGTGATGTTGCCCTGGGCATCGAAGCCGATCTCGGCGCGGTGCACATGCAGCGGGCGGTAGTAGCCGCCCTTCACGTCGTCCTCGCGGCTCCAGACCATGCGCACCGGCACGTTGAGGCCAGCCGCCCTGGCGGCCTTGGCCACCTGCACGGCTTCCACCACGTAGTCGCTGGTGGGAATGGCACGCCGGCCGAAGCCGCCGCCGGCCATCTGGGTATTGACCTTGACCTTGGCCACATCCACGCCCAGCACCTTGGCAGCCGCGGCGGCGTCCAGCCCGGGCATCTGCGTGCCCAGCCACATCTCGGCGCTGGTGGTGGAGCCGGTGCCCGTGAGCAACACGGTGCAGTTCAGCGGCTCCATCGGTGTGTGGGCCAGGTAGGGGAAGGCGTACTCGGCGCTGATCTTCTTCGGTGCGGCGGCGAGTTTGCTCACATCGGCGTCAAACTTCACCAGGCCCTTGGTTTTGGCCAGTGCACGGTAGCTGGCGAGCTGCTGGGTGGTGTCCACCTTTTCCACCGCGCTGCTGTCCCATTCCACCTTGAGCGCCTCGCGGCCCTTCTTGGCGGCCCAGTAGCCCGTGGCGACCACCGCCACGCTCTCGCCACCCCGGTCGGCCGGCACCCGCAGCACGGCTTTCACACCGGGCACGGCCTTGGCGGCAACGTCGTCCACCGATTTGACCTTGGCGCCAAACACCGGCGCATGGGCCACCACGGCGGTGAGCTGGCCCGGCAAGCGGGTGTCGATGCCATAGGACTGGTTGCCGCTGGATTTGGCCCGCGCGTCGATGCGGCCGGTAGGCTGGCCGATCAGGCGGAAGGTCTTGGGGTCTTTCAGCACCACGGTCTGCGGCACCGGCTGCTGCATGGCGGCAGCGGCCAGCGGGCCGTAGCCCAGCTTCTGGCCCTTGGGGCCGATGACAAAGCCTTTTTCAGTGCGCACCGAAGCCACCGGCACCTGCCACTGCGCGGCGGCGGCGGCCATCAGCATGGCCCGGGTGCGGGCGCCCAGCTCGCGGTACTGGGTGTAGGAGTTCTTGATGGTGTTGGAGCCGCCGGTCAGGTGCATGCCAAAGGCCGGGTCAAAGTAGGCCGGATCGGCGTCGCCATGGGTGCTGCGCACCAGCGACCAGTCGGCGTCCAGCTCCTCGGCCAGGATCATGGGCAGCGCGGTCTGCACGCCCTGGCCGAAGTCCAGCCGGTTGATGACCACGGTGACGATGCCCTCCGGGCTGATGCGCACAAAGGCGCTGGGTTGCTGCTGCGGCTTCAGGCCGGCAGCGGGGGCCGCCGCCGGGGTATCGGCGGCCAGCGCCGCGCCGGCGGGAAACAGGCCCAGCGCGAAGCCGGACGCGGTGGCCATCTTCAGGAAGCCGCGGCGCTGCAGGCCCTTCTTCGGGGCAGAATTTGCTCCTGAATTTGTAGCTAAATCGCCAGATTCGGCGCTGGCCAGGAGGTCATTTGATTCAAAATTTGGGGTAAACAGCATGTTTTTCTCCTCAGGCGAGCGTGCGGGCGGCGTCGTGAATGGCAGCGCGAATGCGCACATAGGTGCCGCAGCGGCAGATGTTGCCGGCCATGGCGGCGTCGATGTCGGCGTCGGTGGGCTTGCGGTTCTTCTGCAGCAGCGCGGTGGCGCTCATCACCTGGCCGCTCTGGCAGTAGCCACACTGGGCCACGTCGTTCTTGACCCAGGCGTCCTGCACCGCCTTGCCAACCTTGCCTTCGGCACCGGTGGCCACGGCTTCGATGGTGGTGACCTTGCGGCCGTTCACCGCCGAGATCGGTGTGATGCAGGAACGGGTGGCCACCCCGTTGATGTGCACGGTGCAGGCGCCGCACAGCGCCATGCCGCAGCCGAATTTGGTGCCGGTCAGGCCGATCTCGTCGCGCAGCGCCCATAGGAGCGGCGTGTCGTCGGCCAGGTTGACCTGGTGGGTTTTGCGGTTGATGTTCAGTGTGGTCATAGCGCCCTTTCTTTTTGAGATGGGCTGATTGTTCCCAAGCTGCCCCCCAGCCTCAAGAAAGATTCTGCGCAAGACTTGCCTAATCCTGCAAAACTTCGGACAGATTGGCAGTTTTTTGCCGCGGAACTGTCATACTTCCTCTGCCGTTGCATAGTACTGTATATAACCCTTGCCATGACTGCTACTGCCCCACCCCCTTCCGACCTGGCCTGCCTGCTGCGCGGGCTGGACCTGCAGGAAGGCATTCATCCCAGCCGGGTGGCCGGCGTCAACCTGATGCACACCCAGCGCAGCTTCCCGCGGGTGCCGCTGGTCTACGAGCCCTGCGTGGTGATCGTCGCGCAAGGCAACAAGATCGGCTACCTGGGCGACGAACGCTATTGCTACGACCGCGACAACTACCTGGTGCTGTCGGTGCCGCTGCCGTTTGAATGCGAGACGCTGGCCACGCCCGAATCGCCGCTGCTGGGCCTGTCGGTCAGCCTGCAGCCCGCGCTGATCCAGGAATTGCTGCTGCAGCTCGACGAGCCCGGCCCCGGCGCGCGCGAGGTGCCGCGCGGCATCTGCTCCGCCCCCATCACCGAAGAACTGCGCAACGCCAGTTGCCGGCTGCTGCACTGCCTGCGCAGCGACACCGAAAGCCGCATCCTCGGCCCGCAACTGGTGCGCGAAATCGTCTTCCGGGTGCTGCAGGGGCCCTACGGCGGCGCGCTACGCAACCTGGCCGCGCGGCACGGCCATTTCAGCACCATGGCCCGGGTGCTGCAGCGCATCCATGCCGACTACGCCGAGGCGCTGGACATCGAGACCCTGGCCCGCGAGGCGCACATGAGCGTCTCCAGCTTCCACCACAACTTCAAGGCCGTCACCTCCAGCTCGCCGCTGCAGTACCTGAAAAGCATCCGCCTGCACAAGGCGCGGCTACTGATGGCCAACGACGGCGAACGCGCCAGCGCCGCGGCGCTGCGGGTGGGGTACGAAAGCGTGTCGCAGTTCAATCGCGAGTTCAAGCGCGCCTTTGGCAACAGCCCCGGCGAGGAAGTGCGGCAACTGCGGGCCGGCCCGGGCTGAAACGGCCCGGCGCGGGGGGTTATGCAGCGCTCCGCCAAGGCTTGATAATGCGGCTTTTTCCTACCCTGGAGCTGCGCGTGAAACACCTCTCGCTATTTGTTGTGGCCGCCTGCATGGCCGGCTCTGCCCAGGCCGACGCGGTGAGCGATTTCGTGCCGATCTTCAACGCCTGCAAAACCACCTTCCAGGGCGTGCGCGCAGGCGGCGTGGAGGCCGACACACCGCCCCACTGGATCCGCAAGATCGCCACCGAATCGCGGCTGAAGTACGACATTTCCCAGAAGTACTATTCCTCGCCATTCATCGCCGTGCTGACCATCGACCTGACCGAGACCTTCGGCACCGCCGAGACCGAGGCCGCGGCCCGCCAGCTCGTGGTGGGGCCGGACAACCGGCTGCGGCGCGACGTGGTGCGGATGAGCTACATCTACCAGGATGGCCTCTGGAAAACCACCGACGCCGAAATCACCACCGAAATCAAGCGCCGGCGCGAGGAACCCTGGAGCGCCCCGGTCACCACCCGCCGCACCCGCGACACGCTGTTGCGTGGCCAGGAGCCCTGGATTCCCTGCGCGCGCTAAAAAAATGGGGTGCCATCGGCACCCCAAATGCTCCCCTAAAAAGAGCGCTTTATGGTTATTTGACGTGGGGCTGCTGCTGGCTTGCCCTGGAATTCACGCGCTGACGGCGGGCTGCGGCTCGCCCGGCATGGGCAGGATGCCCAGCAGGGGCGCCGGTTGGCCCGACAACATGCGCTCGACGTAACGCACCATTTCCGTGGCAATCTGGTCCCCGGTCCAGGGGCCACCGGCGGTGTACCACTTCATCACCCAGTTCACGATCCCCAGCGTGGCAAAAATAGCCAGCTTGGGGTTGCAGGGGACCATGCTGCCGTCGGCCATGCCATCCACCACCAGGCCGCGCAACGCGGCCTCGAACTGGTCGCGCCGCTCGACGATCACCCGTGCATGCTCCGGCAGCAGCGCATGCTCTTCGAGGATCAGCACGTAGCTCGTCTGGTCGGACAGCATCGCGCGCAGGTAATTTTCCAGGCCCGTGCAGAGCTTCTGCAGCCCGCTGCCTTGCAGGGACTGGGCGCGCGTGATGGCATCGAACGCCACATCCAGCGCCGCCTGGTGGCAGAAATACAGCAGTTCGTCCTTGCTTTTGACGTAGGTGTACAGCGCCGCCTTGCTCACGCCGAGCGTCTCGGCAATCTCGGTCAGCGAGGTCCCGTGGTAGCCCTTGCGCGTGAAACACGATGCGGCTTCCCGCAACAGCGCCTGCCGTTTGGCCTCGAACTGCGCATGGGCAGCCGGAACAGCCCCGTTCCATGTTCGCATGAATGTCGCCCCCACTCGTCGGTTGTAATATTTTTGGGCCCAGTTTAGCCAAGCCCACCAAAACACCAAGCTACGCGGCAGATACCAGTATGACCCGCCAGTCAGTGCTCCCGTACTGGACGCCCTGCCCCTGCGCAGTGATCCGTTTGCACACTTCATGCCAACACGGCGTGAACAATGTCACATGGGCCATCCCCCTCCCACAGCCGCCACATGGACGACCGACAGCGCCCCCGAATGGCGGTGCCACAGCGGGATACAGGCCAATGGTGTGCCGCGAAGTGTGCAGGAAACGCACAGCCGTGGCCGCAACGGGTATACCCTGTGCCGTCAGTGAACACCGCGACCGGCGGACAACGCGACTGCGGCACAATCTGCGTTTTTCTCCATTGCCCTCTGCACCATGTCCCTCGAAGCCCTGCAATTTGAAACCGGCCCCGACCCGGTGGCCACCATCATCGTGCTGCATGGGCTGGGCGCCGACGGCAACGATTTCGTTCCCGTGGCCCAGGAGCTGGACCTGCGGGCCATAGGCCCGGTGCGTTTCGTGTTTCCGCATGCGCCGACCATGCCGGTCACGATCAACGGCGGCTACGTGATGCGCGCCTGGTACGACATCCTCGGCGCAGACCTGGTGCGGCGCGAAGACGAGGCCGGCCTGCGCAATTCGGTGAAGCTGGTCGATGCGCTGATCGCCGGCGAAAAGGCCCGCGGCATGCCGGCCAACCGCATCGTGCTGATGGGCTTTTCTCAGGGCTGCGCCATGGCGCTGATGACCGGCCTGCGCCATGCCGAGCGGCTGGGCGGCATCATCGGCCTGTCGGGCTACCTGCCGCTGGCCGCCACCACCGGCGTCGAGCGCCATGCGGCCAACCACGACGTCCCCATCTTCCTGGCCCATGGCAAGGTCGACCCGGTGGTGCCGCTGGTCCGCGCCACGGCCTCGCGCGATGCGCTGCTGGCGCTGGGCTACCAGCCGGAATGGCACGAGTACTACATGCCGCATTCGGTGGCGCCCGAGGAGATTGGCGACATCAACGCTTTCCTGCTGCGCGTGCTGGGCTGAAGCGGGCATGGCGATGCACAAGAACGCCCTGGTGCTGTTCTCCGGCGGGCAGGATTCCACCACCTGCCTGGCGCAGGCGCTCTCGCAATACGAGCGGGTGGAAACGGTTGCTTTCGACTACCGGCAGCGCCACCACGTGGAACTGCAGGCGCGGCTGCGGGTGCTGGAGCAGATCAAGCTGCAGTTTCCGCAGTGGGCGCACAAGCTCGGCGAAGACCACCTGCTGGATCTGGCCGTGCTGGGCCAGGTCAGCGAAACCTC
>DASWYJ010000003.1:0-5845 GCA_036405035.1 Burkholderiaceae bacterium | reverse complement strand
TGGGAAGTCCCGGCGGGCTCGCGCGGTTCGCGTGGCCGGCCCATCGTCAACATGTTCCCGCTGGCCGAAGGTGAAAAGATCAACGTAGTGCTGCCCCTCACCGGTGCCAAGCGCAGCTTCCCGGCAGACCAGTATGTGTTCATGGCCACCTCCATGGGGACGGTCAAGAAAACCGCGCTGGACGAGTTCAACAACCCGCGCAAGGGCGGCATCATTGCGGTGAACCTGGACGAAGGTGATTTCCTGATCGGTGCGGCGCTGACCGATGGCCAGCACGATGTGATGCTGTTCTCCGATGGCGGCAAGGCCGTGCGCTTCGACGAGAACGATGTGCGCCCGCT
Source organism: Burkholderiaceae bacterium (assembly GCA_036405035.1). Classification (GTDB taxonomy): domain Bacteria; phylum Pseudomonadota; class Gammaproteobacteria; order Burkholderiales; family Burkholderiaceae_C; genus PCRC01. The sequence goes on along the minus strand of DASWYJ010000003.1, from coordinate 5,504 downwards.
CGGACGCAATGCCCGCGGCGTGCGCGGCATGATGATCGAGGATGGCCAGAGCGTCATTGCGATGCTGGTGGCCGAAGACGAACAGCAGAGCGTGCTGACCGCCACCGTCAACGGCTACGGCAAGCGCACCTCCATCACCGAGTACACCCGCCATGGCCGTGGCACCAAGGGCATGATCGCCATCCAGCAGAGCGAGCGCAACGGCAAGGTCGTCGCGGCCACGCTGGTGCATGCCGACGACGAGATCATGCTGATCACCGACAAGGGCGTGCTGGTGCGTACCCGGGTCAGCGAAATCCGCGAACTGGGCCGCGCCACGCAGGGCGTGACGCTGATCGCACTGGATGAAGGCGCCCAGCTGAGCGGGCTGCAGCGCATTGTCGAGAACGATGCCAACGCACCGGCCGGGCTGGCCGACGCGGAGCCCGGCGCCGGCGAAGCCGATCCCGCCGACTAGCCTTCACCGGGGTGCCAGCGGGCTCGCATGCCATCGCGAGCCCGCTGGCACCATGCGAAAATCCGTCCGTTGCCCCACCCGACCATGACCCGAAACCTCTCCGAATTGCGCACCGGCATCGATGCGGTGGACCGTGAACTGCTGGTTCTGCTGAACCGCCGCGCCGCCCTGGCGGGCGAGGTCGGCGAAATCAAGCGCGCGGAAGGTTCGCCGGTATTCCGGCCCGAGCGGGAAGCCCAGGTCATCGCCGCCTTGCAGCAGGCCAATGGGGGGCCCCTACCCGGCAGCAGCCTGGCTCCCATTTGGCGCGAAATCATGTCCGCCTGCCGCGCGCTGGAAGCATGCCAGCGCATCGCCTACCTGGGGCCCACCGGCACCTTCAGCCAGCAGGCCGCGCTGCAGTATTTCGGTAGCTCGATCGACCATGTGGTGTGCGCCAGCATCGACGAAGTGTTCCATGCCACCGCTGCCGGCCGTGCCGATTTCGGCATCGCGCCGGTCGAAAATTCCACCGAGGGCATGGTCTCGCGCTCGCTGGACCTGCTGCGCGAATCGCCGCTGCACATCATTGGCGAAACCAGCCTGCTGATCCGCCACCACCTGCTGCGGCAAACCCCGGCGCTCGACGGCATCGAAGTGGTGCTGGCCCATCCGCAGGCGCTGGCGCAATGCCAGAACTGGCTGACTACCCATTTGCCGAATGCCGAACGGCGCGCCGTGTCCAGCAATGCCGAGGGCGCGCGCATCGCCGCCGGCAACCCGGCCTGGGCAGGTATTGCGAGCGAACGCGCAGCCAGCGAGTACGGCCTGCACATCGCGGCGCACGCCATCCAGGACGACGCCCACAACCGCACACGCTTCGCCGTGATCTGCCTGCCCGCCACCCTGCCCGCACCAGCGGCCTCGGGCACCGATTGCGTCAGCGTCATCGTGTCGGTGCCCAACCAGCCGGGCGCAGTCCACGATCTGCTGGTGCCGCTGAAGCAGCACGGCGTATCGATGACGCGCTTCGAATCACGCCCGGCGCGCTCCGGCCAGTGGGAATATTTCTTTCACATCGACATGCAGGGCCACCCGTCGCAGGCGCACGTGGCCGCCGCACTGGCCGAACTGCAGCAGCGCAGCGCCTATTTCAAGGTGCTGGGCGCCTACCCGGTGGGTGCATGAGCGCAGCAGGCGGCACGTCCGGCAAGCCTGGCAACGACGGGCGCGCCCATGTTTGAGCAACTGGGGCTGATCGGCTGCGGCCTGATGGGCGGCTCCTTCGCGCTGGCCATGCGGCGTGCCGGACTGGTCAAGCGCGTGGTGGGCTACAGCAAATCCCCCTCCACCACCGAGCGGGCGCGGCAGATGGGTGTCATCGACGTGGAGGCTTCGTCAGCACTGCTGGCCGTCTCGGGCGCCGACATCGTGCTGCTGGCGGTGCCGGTGGCAGCCACCGAGGCCACGCTCAAGGCCATTCGCCACCTGATCACGCCCCACATGCTGGTGATGGACGTGGGCTCCACCAAATGCGATGTGGTCGATGCCGCGCGCCGCGCGTTACGTGACCAGATCGGCCCCTTCGTGCCGGCCCACCCGATCGCCGGAAAGGAACGCGCTGGCGTGGACCATGCCGACCCCGACCTCTACACCGGCCGCCAGGTCATCCTCACACCCATCGAGCGCACGCTCACGGTGCAGCTGCAGAAGGCCCAGACCGTGTGGACCCGACTGGGCTGCCGGGTGCTCACCATGTCACCCGAAGCGCACGACGCCACCTACGCCGCCGTGAGCCATCTGCCCCATCTGCTGGCTTTTGCGTACATCAACGGCCTGGCGAGCCAGCCCCGCGGCGATGATTTCATGGCGCTGGCCGGGCCGGGTTTCCGCGATTTCAGCCGCATCGCCGGCAGCGACCCGAAAATCTGGCGCGACATCCTGCTCGCCAACAAGGACGAACTGGCCCGCCAGAGCGCCGCTTTCCGCGCCGCACTGGACGCCATGGAGGCCCTGATCGCCAACGGCGACAGCGCCCGGCTCGAGCAGGCCATCGCCAGTGCCAGCATCCGCCGCGCCCAGTGGCACTTGCCGACCACCCCTCCCGCTTCCTGACCCCTTCGATGTTTGCAACCGAATTTCTCGACATTCCGCCCCTGCACCACGCGGAGGGCACGGTGCGCCTGCCCGGCTCCAAAAGCATCTCCAACCGTGTGCTGCTGATGGCCGCACTCAGCGCGGGCCGCACCACGGTGCACGATCTGCTGGCATCGGATGACACCCGCGTCATGCTGGATGCGCTGCAGCAGATTGGCTGCACCGTGGAGGAAAACGGCAGTACGGTGCACATCACCGGCCTGGGTAGCCAGCCAGCGCGCCCGGCCCGGCTGTTCATGGGCAATGCCGGCACCGCCATGCGGCCCCTCACGGCGGCACTCGCCGTGCTCGGCGGACAGTTCGAGCTCTCCGGTGTGCCGCGCATGCACGAGCGGCCGATTGGCGATCTGGTCGATGCGCTGCGCCAGCTGGGCTGCGCCATCGACTACCTGGGCACCGAAGGCTACCCACCGCTGCGGCTGGGAGCGGGTGGCGTGGCACCAACGCTGCGGCTTGACAAAGCCATTGAGGTACGTGGCGATGTCTCCAGCCAGTTCCTGACCTCGCTGTTGATGGCACTGCCCCTGGCCGCTGCACGCGACGTGGTCATCGACGTCGTCGGCGAACTGATCTCCAAGCCCTACATCGAGATCACGCTCAACCTGCTGGCGCGTTTTGGCGTGCAGGTGCAGCGCGACGGTTGGCAGCGCTTCACCATTCCCGCAGGCAGCCGCTACCAGTCGCCGGGCGAAATCTTTGTGGAAGCCGACGCCTCTTCTGCTAGCTATTTCATAGCACTCGGAGCAATAGCAACGCTGGCCAATGGCCAAAAATGCATCAAAATCGAGGGCGTAGGCGCCGATTCCATTCAGGGCGACATCCGCTTCATCGACGCCGCCCAGGCCATGGGTGCGCAGGTGCGCAGCGGCCCCAACTGGCTGGAGGTGTCGCGCGGCGCCTGGCCGCTGAAGGCCATCACGCTGGACTGCAACCACATCCCCGATGCCGCCATGACGCTGGCGGTGATGGCGCTGTATGCCAACGGCACGACCCGGCTCACCAACATCGCGAGCTGGCGCGTCAAGGAAACCGACCGCATCGCCGCCATGACCTGCGAGCTGCGCAAGCTCGGCGCCACCGTGGAGGAAGGTGCCGATTCCATCGCTGTCACCCCCCCTGCTGCCAACGGCTGGCGCGCCGCCCGCATCCACACCTACGACGACCACCGCATCGCCATGTGTTTCTCGCTGGCCGCGTTCAATCCGGCGGGGGTTCCGGTGCGCATCCTCGATCCGAAGTGCGTGGGGAAAACCTTTCCGGACTATTTCGAGGCGCTGTTTGGCCTCAGCCACGCCGAAACGCCCCGCATCCCGGTGCTGTGCGTCGACGGGCCCACCGCATCAGGCAAGGGCACGCTGGCGGCCGTGCTGGCGCAACGGCTGGGTTACCACTACCTCGACTCCGGTGCGCTGTACCGGCTCACCGCGCTGGCCGCACTGCGTGCCGGGCTCGTTTTGGATGCGGAGCACGAGCCGGCCATTGCCGCGCTGGCACGCACCCTGCCCGTGCGTTTTGTCGGCACCCAGATCCTGCTGGACGGCAACGACGTGAGCGAAGCCATCCGCACCGAAGAAGCCGGCATGAATGCCTCCCGCGTATCGGCGCTGCCCGCCGTACGCACGGCGCTGGTGGCGCTGCAGCACGGCTTTCGCCAGCTGCCCGGGCTGGTGGCCGACGGCCGCGACATGGGTACCGTGATCTTCCCCGCAGCACCGCTCAAGGTGTACCTGACGGCCAGCGCCGCCACGCGCGCCGAACGCCGCCATAAGCAATTGATTTCAAAGGGATTTCCGGCTAGAATCGAAGACCTTCGCGCAGACCTTGAAATGCGTGACGCCCGGGACTCCTCCCGCGCCGTCGCGCCGCTCAGGCCCGCCGAAGACGCTGTGCTGCTGGACAACTCCGCACTGTCGGTCGAGGAATCGGTCGTGCAGGTGCTAGGCTGGTGGCAGGCACAACAGCCGTTTGGCACCTGCTGAGCGGCTGGCTGGTCCGCACGACCCCCACCGCGCCGTCCTGTGGCGCACTGGTTGTGCGGTTGTTCAACGTAACCCGCGGCCCCGTCCGCACAGTACCGCCATCGCAGCCTTAGAAACAGCGGCAATCGTGCTGCTGGAAACCTGTTCGATGGTCAAGGAAATCCATGTCTGAATCTTTTGCCGCCCTATTCGAGGAATCCCTGCAGCGCTCCGAAATGCGCACGGGCGAAGTCATTACCGCCGAAGTCGTGCGTATCGAGCACAGCTTTGTCGTCGTCAATGCCGGACTGAAGTCCGAAGCCTATGTGCCAATCGATGAGTTCAAGAGCGACAAGGGCGAAATCGAAGTCCAGGTCGGCGACTTCGTCTCCGTGGCCATCGACTCCGTTGAAAACGGCTATGGCGACACCATCCTGAGCCGCGACAAGGCCAAGCGCCTGGCTTCGTGGATGAGCCTCGAGAAGGCCCTGGAATCCGGCGACTTCGTCACCGGCACCACCAGCGGCAAGGTCAAGGGCGGCCTGACCGTGCTGGTCAACGGCATCCGCGCCTTCCTGCCCGGTTCGCTGATCGACACCCGTCCCATCAAGGACCTGTCGCCCTACGAAAACAAGACCCTGGAATTCAAGGTCATCAAGCTCGACCGCAAGCGCAACAACGTCGTGCTGTCGCGCCGTGCCGTGGTCGAAGCCAGCATGGGCGAAGAACGCGCCAAGCTGATGCAGACCCTGAAAGAAGGCTCCATCGTCAATGGCGTGGTCAAGAACATCACCGAATACGGTGCGTTCGTGGACCTCGGCGGCATCGACGGCCTGCTGCACATCACCGACATGGCCTGGCGCCGTGTCCGCCACCCGAGCGAAGTCGTTCAGGCCGGCCAGGAAATCACCGCCAAGATCCTCAAGTTCGACACCGAGAAGAACCGCGTCTCG
>DASWYJ010000002.1:0-14902 GCA_036405035.1 Burkholderiaceae bacterium | reverse complement strand
GGCCAGTGCGCCCAGGCAGGCCGGGCACAGGCAGCTCATGCGGCGCGAGCCATCGGGCTTGCGCAGGCGCTCGGGCGGGATGGAGGGCAACTCCGAGCACCAGCAGGCCGCGTCGCCCCCCAGCAGGCCACAGCGGAACGTGGCGCCGCAGGCCTCGCAGACCGAGGTGGTGGGATCGGGCAGGAGGGGGCGGTTCACGCGCGCAGGAAGAGCTGGTAGACCGGGTTGGCGGTTTCCTCCACATGCGGGTAGTCCAGCGTGGCGAGGAACTGGCGGAAGGCCTTGTCGTCGGCCTTGGGCACCTGCAGGCCGACCAGGATGCGGCCGTAGTCGGCGCCCTGGTTGCGGTAGTGGAACAGGCTGATGTTCCAGCCCGGCTGCATCAGGCTCAGGAACTTCAGCAGTGCGCCGGGCCGCTCGGGGAATTCGAAGCGCAGCAGCCGCTCGTCCTTCGCCAGTGCGGAGTGGCCGCCGACCATGTGGCGCACATGTTCCTTGGCGAGTTCGTCGTGCGTGAGGTCCAGTGCCTTGAAACCGTTCTTGCCGAGCGTGACGGCGATTTTCTTGCTCTCGCCCTTGCCGTGGGTGGTGAGGCCCACGAACACGTGGGCCTTGGCGGCGTCGCTGATGCGGTAGTTGAACTCGGTCACCGATCGGGCCGCGCCGGGCAGGTTGCCGATGAGTTCGCAGAAGCGGCGGAAGCTGCCACGTTCCTCGGGGATGGTCACGGCGAACAGCGCCTCGCGCTCCTCGCCCACCTCGGCGCGCTCGGCCACAAAGCGCAGCCGGTCGAAGTTCATGTTGGCACCGCAGAGGATGGCGGCGTAGGTTTCGCCGCTGGTCTTGTGCTGGGCCACGTACTGCTTGATGGCCGCCACGGCGAGCGCGCCGGCCGGCTCGACGATGCTGCGGGTGTCCACAAATACGTCCTTGATCGCGGCGCAGACGGCGTCGGTGTCCACCGTCAAGAACGCATCGACCAGCGTGCGGCTGATGCGGAAGGTTTCCTCGCCCACCAGCTTCACCGCGGTGCCGTCGGAGAACAGGCCCACGTCGCTGAGCGTGACGCGCTTCTTCGCGGCGACCGACTGCATCATGGCCGACGAGTCGTTCATCTGCACGCCAATCACCTTGACCTCGGGCCGCACCGCCTTGATGTAGTTGGCCACGCCGCTGATCAGGCCGCCGCCGCCAATGGCCACAAACACCGCATCGAGCGGGCCCTGGTGCTGGCGCAGCATCTCCATGGCAATGGTGCCCTGGCCGGCAATCACGTCGGGGTCGTCGAAGGGGTGGATGAAAGTCAGGCCCTGTTTCTTCTCCAGCGCGGCGGCGTGGGTGTAGGCGTCGGAATAGCTGTCGCCGAACAGCACCACCTCGCCACCGAGCGCCCGGACGGCGTCGATCTTGAGCTGCGGCGTGGTGGTGGGCATCACGATGATGGCGCGGGTGCCGAGCCGGCTGGCGCCCAGCGCCACGCCCTGTGCATGGTTGCCGGCCGAGGCGCAGATCACGCCCTTCTTCAGCTGCGCCGGGGTGAGCTGCGCCATCTTGTTGTAGGCGCCGCGCAGCTTGAAGCTGAACACCGGCTGCTGGTCTTCGCGCTTGAGCAACACCGTGTTTTTCAGGCGCCGGCTCAGGTTCCTGGCAGGCTCCAGCGCCGACTCGACCGCCACGTCATAGACACGGGCGGTGAGGATTTTCTTCAGGTAGTCGGCCGGGGTCAGCGCCGCGCTGCGGGAGGGTCTGGTCATCGTGCCTGCGATGATAGTGGAGCGCGCCGGCGGCGCCGTGCGGCTCGCGTACCATGCAGGCCGCGCGGCGCAGCGGGCATAAAAAAGCCCCGGGTGGTGAAGCCCGGGGCTGAATCCACCTGTTGAGGAGGTGGAGGAGACAAAAGGTACATGAACTCAAAACACTGGGTTCAGTATAGCGATTCTGTGTTGCGTTGCAACATTTGCGAACGACCGTTTAGAAAATTTTCGGCATTTGTTCACGTTTTGTACTGAAAAAGCGTTCCTTTCGGGCGCGCAAGGAGAAATTGCTTATGGAATGCACTGTCAGTTGGACTGGCGCCACCGGCGCACGCTCGGGCATGGGTTTTCTGGCCGAGACCGGCAGCGGGCATACGCTGGTGATGGACGGCGCGCCCGATGCCGCCAAGCCCGCCAACGGCGGCCAGAACCTGGCGCCACGGCCGATGGAGACCGTGCTTGCCGGCACCGGCGGCTGCACTGCCTATGACGTGGTGCTGATCCTCAAGCGCGGACGGCACGATGTGCGGGGCTGCAGCGTCAAGCTCACCAGCGAGCGCGCCGACACCGACCCCAAGGTGTTCACGAAGATCCACATGCAGTTCACCGTGACCGGCAAGGGCATTCCGGCCAGCGCGGTCGAGCGCGCCATCGCCATGAGCCACGAGAAATACTGCTCGGCCAGCATCATGCTGGGCAAGACCGCAGAGATCACTACCGGTTTCGAGCTGATCGAGGCCTGATTCAATACGAAAAACGCCTGTAGCCAGCGTATTTGCTGGCTGTTTAGCTATTGAAAAAGGAGCTTTCGGGTAGACCCCGAAACGGTCAGATGCGGTGTGCCACCGTCGTCATGACCTTGGCGGCGGCCCGCATCAGGCCCTGTACCGGGACCGGCAGCTGCGCTGCGCCATCGGCGCGTGCTTCGGCGGCATGGCGCGCTTCATCGGCCTGCATCTGGGCCACCACGGCGCGCGAGGCGTGGTCCTGCTCCGGCAGGCGCTGCAGGTGGCTGGCCAGATGCGCCTCCACCTGATTCTCCGTTTCCACCACGAAGCCCCGGCTGACGCGGTCGCCTAGCCGGCCCGCCAGCAGGCCCAGTCCGAAGGCCCCGGCGTACCACAGCGGGTTCAGCAGGCTGGGCCGGGCGCCCAGCGCATCGAGCCGCTGCTGCGTCCACGCCAGATGGTCGGCTTCTTCGCGTGCTGCTTCCGTGTAGTGCGCCTGCAGCACCGGATTGCGGGTGGCCAGCGCCTGTGCGCTGTACAGCGCCTGCGCGCAGATCTCCCCGACGTGGTTGACCCGCATCAGCGCGCCGGCCAGTGCCTTGTCCTGCGCCGTGAGTGCTGCATCGGCCGCGCCCGCCGAAGCCTCCGGCACCGTGGGGCAGGGGCGCCGTGCCGTCGGTGCCGCAAACAGGGTGCGCAATGCGGTGTCGGCGGTGGCCAGCAGGGCGTCGGTGGCGGGCAGGAGGGGTGGGCGCATGCGGAGGGATGGTGGCGGATGGGGTGACGGCATGATAGTCCGCAGGCAACGGGATTGCCGGGCCGCGCGGCGGGCTGGTGTACCACAGCGCCGCAAAAGCTTAGTGGAATACCCTGAGAAACCACGCGAGAGCGGGTTTTCATGTTGTCACACGGCAACGAATCGCCCCGGGGCAAACCCTGCACTGCCGCCGAATGCTTTGCTTATTCAGAGACGGTCTGATGCAATGGAATCAGCTTCCGGCAACGGAGGTCGGCACGGTCCGTAAATCAGCCGCGCGAACCAGGCTTCGCCTGACGAGACGCGGCAACCGAAACCGAAGCCCATTCTTAAACCTTGGAGATACTTGCAATGAAAAAATCCCTAGTTGCACTGGCTGTGATGGCTGCGGCCGGCGCGGCTTATGCCCAGTCTTCTGTAACGCTGTACGGTATCCTCGACGTGGGCTATACCCGCAACGGCGGCAGCCTCGCCAGTGCTTCGGGCCTGAGCAACTCGACCAACGGTCTGGGCAGCCGCCTGGGCTTCCGCGGTGTTGAGGATCTGGGCGGTGGCCTGAAAGCCGGCTTCGTGCTGGAAACCGGTGTCGCCAACGACAGCGGCGCAGGCAACATCAACCCCTCGACCAACAACCAGACGGGTTCCGCCGTCGGTGGCTCCCTGCAGTTCGGTCGCCTGTCGTATGTCAACCTGGCCGGCCGCTTCGGCGAAATCCGCCTGGGCCGCGACGTGAATGCCAGCTACTACAACGACGTTCTGTACGATCCGTTTGGCGGCCTGTCTGTTGCCGCTGGCATGAACACCGCCGCAGGCCTGCGCACCATCGGTACCGTGAACCTGCTGCGTTCGTCGAACGCCATCAGCTACTTCCTGCCCAGCAGCCTGCTGGGTGGCGTGACCGGTCAGGTGATGTACGCCTTCGGCGAAAACGCATCCAACGCCGGCGTGTCCAAGGATGACGGCAACTACGCTGGTATCCGCATCGGCTACGCCGGCGGCCCGCTGAGCCTGGGTGTGGGTTATGGCCGCTTCACGGCGACCACCGGCAATGCAGCCTACTCGAACGGCCCCGTGGGTCTGCCGGCTGGCCTGAGCAACGACCGTACCGAAGCACAGATCGGCGGTACCTACGACTTCGGCGTCGCCAAGCTGTGGCTGACCTTCTCGAAGATGGAACAGGACAACGCCGGTCTGAATGTCGCCCTGGTTCCCACCAACCTCGAAACCAAGGCATTCATCCTTGGCGTAACCGCTCCGGTGGGCCCTGGCCTGATCCGCGCCAGCTACAGCCGCGCCAAGAACAGCAGCCTGAACAACGAACAGGGCAGCAAGCTGGGCGTGGGGTATCAGTACAACCTGTCCAAGCGCACGGCACTGTTTGCCACGGTGGCCCGCGTCAAGAACGAAAACGGTGCCAGCTTCACCACGGCACTGCTGCCTTCCGATGCGACCAACCGCGCTGTGCTGGGTGTAGGCTCCGGTGCCAATGCGCCGAACGCCAGCTCGACCGGCTACGATCTCGGCCTGCGCCACAGCTTCTGATGAAGCGGCCGGCCCTTGGGGCCGGCTCTGCATCCGAGCAAAAAAAGCCGCCCACGGGCGGCTTTTTCTTTGCCCGTGGGCAAGGAGAGTAGGGTTTCAAGGGTTTTCATATACGGGTTTACGCGGCTCTTGTGGTGAAAAACGTGTGAAATTTGCGAAAAAACAACGATTATTTCCCCCGTTGAATCCCTGTTCTCCGGTGCTTTGAAGGAATGTGCGGCGTGCAGGCAACACCTTCTCAAGTTTTTTTGTCCAGCGTTTGCCAAGTGCGAATTGCTCTGTTTCAATCGCTGCAGCTTCTGAATCAGAAGTAGCCGAAGTGTGCGGAGCAAGGGTTTTTTCCCAGTGCTCGCCGCGTATCCACTGTGGTAACGGCGCTTTTCGTAACCTTGGAGAAATCTGAATGAAAAAATCCCTCATCGCTATCGCGGCACTGGCCGCCGTTGGTGCAGCTTCTGCCCAGTCCAGCGTGACCCTGTTCGGTATTGTTGACGTCGGTGTGGCCCACATTTCCAACAAGGACGGCGCTCGCGTTACGGGCCTGAGCAACTCCGGTGGTGGCGCTGGCAACCGTATCGGTTTCCGTGGCGTTGAAGACCTCGGCGGTGGCCTGAAGGCAGGTTTCTGGCTCGAAGCCGGCATCAACACCGACAGCGGCGCTGGCGCCTCCAACCCCAGCACCGACAACCTGACTGCCAGCACCGTGAGCGGTTCGCTGCAGTTCGGCCGTCGTTCCACCGTCAGCCTGCTGGGCAACTTCGGTGAAGCCCGCCTCGGCCGTGACTTCACGCCCGCTTACCTGAGCGAAACCGCCTTTGACCCGTTCGGTAACAACGGCATTGGCGCTGCAGCCTGGTACCAGGTCAACCTGATCGGTCAAAGCCGTCTGCGCGCTTCGAACCAAATCTCCTACATCCTGCCCTCGCTGGGTGGTCTGTATGGCCAGGTTTCCTACGCCATCGGCGAAAACGCCAGCAACGTGGGCGTGACCAAGGATGACGGCCGCACCGTGGGCGCCCGCATCGGCTACGCCAATGGCCCGTTCGACATCGCTCTGGCCGGCAACAAGCTGACCCAGACCCTGGTCGGTGGCCAGTCCAACGACAAGACGCACGCCAACATCGCTGGCTCGTTCGACTTCGGCGTTGCCAAGCTGTTCGCCCTGTATGACCTGCAAAAGGCTGACAACGCTCCGATCAACGGTGAAACCAAGGTCACCGGCGGTTTGATCGGCGTGACGGCTCCGGTTGGTCCCGGCCTGATCAAGGCTGCTTACAGCGTGGTTGAAACGAAAGTCACCGGCGCTGGCCTGAAGCCCGAGTCGAAGAAGTTCGCCATCGGTTACGACTACAACTTCTCCAAGCGTACCCGCCTGTACGCCACGCTGGCCCGTTCCTCCAACTCGGAAGGTTCCAACCTGTCCGTTGGCGCCGTGGGCGTTGGTGGTCTGACCGTGCCGGCTGCTGTTGCGAACAAGGCTTCGAACGGCTACGAAATCGGCCTGCGCCACACGTTCTAAGCACGGGCTGGCCTTGTGCCAGCTTGTTGCCTGAATCTCTTGAAACGCCGGGTTTTGTACCCGGCGTTTTTTTGTTTGTGGCGGCCCGAAGCAGTGTCTAATTACGTGATGCATCCAAAGTTCATGCCGTTGTTGCCCTTTGCGCCGCGCTGCCTGGCCGGTGGCCTGGCACTGATGGCGTTGCTGGTGAGCGGCTGTGCGGCACCGCCTGCGGCCGGTGACGCCGCAGAGGCTGCGCAGCGTGAGCAGCAGGCCCTGTCGCAGGCCTGGACCGGTGTGCCGGGGGACGCCTGGCAGCCTTACGTGTTCCCCGGAAAAATCGCATCCGAATACCGCTATGGGCGTTCGGATGCGCGGGCGGTGGTCCATGCGCGTGCCGATGGCTCGGCCAGCATGCTGCGGCGCAAGGTGCAGGTGGCGCCGGAGGCGCTCGGGCGCATCCGCTTTTCATGGAAGGTCCCGGCGCTGATCGGCAACGCCGATCTGGCGGTGCGGGACCATGACGATGCGCCGGTGCGCATCGTGCTCGCCTTCGAGGGGGACCGTTCCCGCTTCTCCGTGAAGAACGCGGCACTGTCGGAAATGAGCCGGCTGCTGACGGGCGAGGAGATGCCCTACGCCACGCTGATGTACGTCTGGTGCAGCACCAATGCGACCGGCCAGGTGGTGGTCAATCCGCGCACGGACCGCATCCGCACGGTGGTGGTGGAGTCGGGGCCTGCCAATCTGAACCAGTGGCTGGCCTACGAGCGCGACATCCGCGCCGATTTCGAACAGGCCTTTGGCGAGGCGCCAGGCGCGCTGACCGGCATCGCGCTGATGACTGATGCCGACAACACCCAGTCGCAGATTCGCGCATGGTATGGCCCGGTGTCGCTCGCGCCACCCGATTCCTCTGGGCCGGCCGGCCCGGCTGCCCGCTGAGGGTTGTGCGCGATGCAGGCCAGCCCCCGCCTGAATGTCCATGGTCGCGTGTTTGCGCAGCTGGCCGAGTTCCACCCCGAATTGACCGCGCTGCGGCGTGACCTGCATGCCCACCCCGAGCTGGGGTTCGAGGAGCACTACACCGCCGATCGCCTGCAGGAGGCCCTGCGGGCCTGCGGTGTGGACGAGATCCACACCGGCATTGGCAAGACCGGGCTGGTGGCGCTGGTGCGGGGGCAGCGCACGGGCAGCGGCCGCATGCTGGGGCTGCGTGCCGACATGGACGCGCTGCCAATGACCGAGCACAACGATTTTCCGTGGAAATCGGCCCGGCCGGGCTTGATGCACGGCTGCGGCCATGATGGCCACAGCACCATGCTCGTGGGAGCGGCCCGCTACCTCGCGCAGACCCGGAACTTCGACGGCACGGCCGTGCTGATCTTCCAGCCTGCAGAAGAGGGCCGCGGCGGTGCCCGGGCCATGATCGAGGACGGGCTGTTCGAGCGTTTTCCGGTCGATGCGGTGTACGCCATGCACAACTGGCCGGCCATGAAGCCGGGCTGGATCGGCATCAATCCCGGGCCCATGATGGCCGCGGCCGACCGCATCACCATCGAGATCAGCGGCCGCGGCGGCCATGGCGCCCATCCCTACATGACCGTCGACCCGGTGCTGGTGGCGGGCCACATCATCACGGCGGTGCAGAGCATCGTGGCGCGCAACGTGAAGGCCATCGACAGCGCGGTGATCAGCCTGTGCGCGATGCAGGCCGGCGACCTGGGTGCGATGAGTGTCGCGCCGGCCAGCGCCACGCTGGTGGGCACGGTGCGCAGCTTCAGTGCCGAGGTGCAGACGCTGCTGGAGCGCCGGCTGGGCGAGCTGTGCAGCGCTGTGGCGCTGGGTTTCGGCGCCACCGCCACCGTGCGCTACGAGCGCCTGTATCCGGCCACCATCAATGCGCCGCGCGAAGCGCAGTTTGCTGCCGACGTGGCGCAGTCGCTCGTGGGCGCCGACCGGGTGGTGCGCAACCTGGAGCCCAGCATGGGCGCCGAAGACTTCGCCTTCATGCTGCAGGCGCGCCCCGGCGCCTACCTGCGCATTGGCCAGGGCGCGGAGAACGGCATGGGGGGCTGCTTTCTGCACAACAGCCGCTACGACTTCAATGACGACATCCTGCCGCTGGGCGCTGCCCTGCATGCCAGTCTGGTCGAGCAGGCGATGCCGCTGGTGGACGCAAGCCCATCCATGGCCGAATAGCGGCCAATTGACACACGGAATGGCCCGGATCGACCGATAGAATGTGTTGTTGCCCGTGGCCAGCCGGGCCGCTGCAGCCGCTTACCGGCGGGGCCCTTGTCCTTGTCTATGAACCAACTCGACGCACTCAAGCAATACACCACCGTGGTCGCCGATACCGGCGATTTCCGGCAGCTGGCGCAGTTCCAGCCGCAGGACGCCACGACCAATCCGTCGCTGATCCTGAAAGCGGTGCAGAAGCCCGACTACCAGCCGCTGCTGGCGGCCACGATGGCGCAGTACCGCGGCAGCCCGCTCGACGAGGCGATGGATCGCCTGCTGGTGCGCTTTGGCTGCGAAATCCTGGCCACCATTCCCGGCCGCGTGTCCACCGAGGTCGATGCGCGGCTCAGTTTCGATGCCAATGCCACCATCACCCGGGCCGAGCGCATCATCGCGCTCTACCAGGCCGCCGGTGTGGATACCGCCCGCGTGCTGATCAAGATCGCTGCCACCTGGGAAGGCATCCAGGCGGCTGCCGTGCTGGAGAAGCGCGGCATCCACACCAACCTCACGCTGCTGTTTTCCTTCTGCCAGGCGGTGGCCTGCGGCCAGGCGCGGGTCCGGCTCATTTCGCCCTTCGTGGGCCGCATCTACGACTGGTACAAGAAAGCCGCCGGCCCCACGTGGGACGAGGCAGCCCGTGCCGGCGCCAATGATCCCGGCGTGCTGTCCGTGCGGCAGATCTACAACCACTACAAGCATTTCGGCATTGCCACCGAGGTCATGGGCGCCAGCTTCCGCAACGTGGGCCAGATCGTCGCGCTGGCTGGCTGCGACCTGCTGACCATCAGCCCCGAATTGCTGGCCCAGCTTGCCGCCAGCAATGCCCCGCTGGTTCCGGCGCTCGATGCCGCCGCCGCCCGGGCGCTCGACATCCCGCCGGTACAGTTTGACGAACCCGGCTTCCGGCTGGCGCTGAACGCCGACGCCATGGCCACCGAGAAGCTGGCCGAAGGCATACGCGCGTTTGCGGCCGACGCCGTTCAGCTCGAACGCCTGATGCTGGCCGCCTGAGCATGGTGCACCTGCCCGTGCCGCGGCCCCGTTGTGACCAGACCGCTGCCTGGGCGCAGTTGCAGGCGTATTACGCCGCCAGCGGCGGCGCGATGGATCTGCGCACCGCGTTTGCCGCCGATCCCGGCCGCTTCGCCCATTTCAGCCAGCAGGCGCCCCATGTGCTGGGCGACCTGTCCAAGAACCGCATCGACGCCACGGCCGAGCAGCTGCTGTTTGCGCTGGCGCGCGAATGCGGGCTGGAGCAGCACCGCGACGCGCTGTTTGCCGGCGCGACCATCAATGGCACCGAACAACGCGCGGCCATGCACTTTTTGTTGCGAAAAAGTGCCCCGCCCAGCGTCAGTTCTGGAGATGATGCTTCTGAAAACGTAGCGTCCGCCTGGCGCACTGCGCAGGCCGAATGCAGCCGCATGCTGGCCTTTGCCGAGCAGGTGCGGGCCGATGCCGGCATCACCGACATCGTCAATATCGGCATCGGTGGCTCCGACCTTGGTACGCAGATGGCCGTGCTGGCGCTGGCCGGCCATGCGCCTACCGGCCAGCGCTTCCATTTCGTCTCGAATGTGGATGGCGACGAACTGTCGGCCGTGCTGGCCCGGGTGCGCCCGCAGAGCACCCTGTTCCTGGTGGCCTCCAAGACCTTCGGCACGCTGGAGACCATGACCAACGCGCACACCGCGCTGCGCTGGTTCACCGCCGAGGGCGGGGGCGACCCGGCGCGGCATTTCGTCGCGCTGAGCGCCAATGCGCAGGCGGCAGCGGCGTTTGGCGCCGGCACCCGCTTCACCTTCTGGGACTGGGTGGGTGGCCGCTATTCGCTGTGGTCGGCCATCGGGCTGGTGCTGGCCATTGCCATCGGCGCCGACGGCTTCCGGGCGCTGCTGGCCGGCGCCGAGGCCATGGACGAGCATTTCCGCACCGCGCCGCTGGCGCACAACCTGCCGGTGCGCCTGGGGCTGCTTGATGTGTGGCACCGCAACTTCCTTGGCTACACCAGCCGCTGCGTGGCGCCGTACTGCAGCGGCCTGCGCCGCCTGCCGGCCTACCTGCAGCAGCTGGAAATGGAAAGCAACGGCAAGCGGGTCGACATGGCCGGCCAGCCGCTGCCGTATGCCACGGCGCCGGTGGTCTGGGGCGAGCCCGGTACCAACGGTCAACACGCCTATTTCCAGATGCTGCTGCAGGGCAGCGACGTGGTGCCGGTGGAATTCATTGCGGTACGCACCCCGGCACACGCCTTGCCGGCGGAGCACCACCGCCGCCTGCTGGCCAGTGCGCTGGCGCAGGCGCGGGCCCTGATGCTGGGCCAGCCCGATGCCGGTGGCCACCGTGACTTCCCCGGCAACCGGCCCAGCACCTTCCTGCTGCTGGACGCGCTCACACCGGAAAGCCTGGGCGCGCTGCTGGCGCTGTACGAACACCGCGTGTTTGTGGCGGGCAGCCTGTGGGGCATCAACAGCTTCGACCAGTTTGGCGTGGAGCTGGGCAAACACCTGGCCACCGACATCGAGGCGCGGCTGGTGAGTGGCGATATCACCGGGCTGGATGCCTCCAGCGCCGGCCTGCTGGAGAAATTGCACGGCAAATAGCCTGCTAGCCAGCGCGAATGCTGGATAGGTAGCTATTAAATCAGAAGCAAATAAAAAGCCCGCTGTGTCTGCACACAGCGGGCTTTTTTGCGGGATGCGCTTCGGTGCAGCGAGCCGGAGCCCGCGCAAGCACCGAAATTACATGTCCATACCGCCCATGCCACCCATGCCGCCCATGCCACCAGGCATGCCGCCGCCAGCAGCCGACTCGTCCTTCGGTGCTTCGGCCACCATGGCTTCGGTGGTGAGCATCAGCGACGCGACCGACGCGGCGTTCTGCAGCGCGGTGCGGGTCACCTTGGTCGGGTCCAGAATGCCCATTTCGATCATGTCGCCGTAGGTGTCGTTGGCGGCATTGAAGCCGTAGTTGCCCTTGCCTTGCAGCACGGCATTCACCACCACGCTGGGCTCGCCGCCGGCGTTGTAGACGATCTCGCGCAGCGGCGCTTCGATGGCCTTCAGCACCAGCTTGATGCCGGCTTCCTGGTCAGCATTGCTGCCCTTGATCTCGCCAGCGGCCTGGCGGGCGCGCAGCAGCGCCACGCCGCCACCGGCCACGATGCCTTCTTCCACTGCAGCGCGGGTAGCGTGCAGGGCGTCTTCCACGCGGGCTTTCTTTTCCTTCATTTCGACTTCGGTGGCTGCGCCAACCTTGATCACGGCCACACCGCCGGCCAGCTTGGCCACGCGTTCCTGCAGCTTTTCACGGTCGTAGTCGGAAGTGGCTTCCTCGATCTGCACGCGGATCTGCTTCACGCGGGCTTCGATGTCGGCAGCAGCGCCGGCGCCGTCGATGATGATGGTGTTTTCCTTGCCCACTTCGATGCGCTTGGCCTGGCCCAGATCGGCCAGGGTTACCTTCTCGAGCGTCAGACCCACTTCTTCGGCGATGACCTTGCCACCGGTCAGGATGGCGATGTCTTCCAGCATGGCCTTGCGGCGGTCGCCGAAGCCAGGAGCCTTGACGGCCACAACCTTCAGGATGCCGCGGATGGTGTTGACCACCAGCGTCGCCAGGGCTTCGCCCTCGACTTCTTCGGCAATGATCAGCAGCGGACGGCCAGCCTTGGCAACCTGCTCCAGCGTGGGCAGCAGGTCACGGATGTTGCTGATCTTCTTGTCGAACAGCAGCACGAAGGGGTTGTCCAGCAGCGCCGATTGCTTTTCCGGGCTGTTGATGAAGTAGGGCGACAGGTAGCCGCGGTCGAACTGCATGCCTTCGACGACGTCGAGTTCGCTGTCCAGCGACTTGCCGTCTTCCACGGTGATCACGCCTTCCTTGCCAACCTTGTCCATCGCGTCGGCAATGATCTTGCCGATGGTTTCGTCGCTGTTGGCGGAAATGGAGCCGACCTGGGCAATTTCCTTGCTGGTGGTGGTGGGCTTCGACTGCGACTTGAGTTGCTCGACCAGCGCCACGACGGCCTTGTCGATGCCGCGCTTCAGGTCCATCGGGTTCATGCCGGCGGCCACGTACTTCATGCCTTCGCGGACGATGGCCTGGGCCAGCACGGTGGCGGTGGTGGTGCCGTCACCGGCGTTGTCGCTGGTCTTGGAAGCGACTTCCTTGACCATTTGCGCGCCCATGTTCTGGAGCTTGTCCTTCAGCTCGATTTCCTTGGCCACGGACACACCGTCCTTGGTCACGGTGGGGGCGCCGAACGAGCGCTCCAGCACCACGTTGCGGCCCTTGGGGCCGAGGGTGACCTTGACCGCGTTGGCCAGGATGTTCACGCCTTCAACCATGCGTGCACGGGCTTCACCGCCGAAAATGACGTCTTTCGCTGCCATGTTGATTCCTTTTATCTACAAATACTGGGGTGTGGGTTGCTGGCCAGTGGCTCAGGCAACCTTCTTCAGGCTGGCGGGAGCGCCTTCGACCACGGCGAACAGGTCGTCTTCCTTCATGACCAGCAGTTCCTCGCCATCGACCTTGACGGTCTGGCCGCTGTACTTGCCGAACAGCACGCGGTCGCCCACGGACACGTTCAGGGCAATGGTTTCGCCCTTGTCATTCTTGCGGCCGGGACCGACAGCCAGGATTTCGCCCTGATCGGGCTTCTCGGCGGCGTTGTCGGGGATCACGATGCCCGATGCGGTCTTGGTTTCGCTTTCGATGCGCTTGACGATCACACGGTCGTGCAGAGGACGAAGTTTCATGACATCTCCTTGGTTCAGAAACAGGATTTTTGGAATGCAGGGCGCCGGCGGAGCCAGTGCCAAACGACGGACGGACGAGATGCTAGCACTCATTCCGTGCGAGTGCTAATGATACGGCCAAATCGGCGCGTTTCAAGGGGGTGGCGGCTGGCGGGCCGCCGGCAACCGGTGGTTTGGTGTCTGCGGCCGGCCGGGTGCAGGGCGGGTTTGCCGGCAGGCGCGGGTGGGGGTACAGTGCCCTGGCATGCGCTGGTTCCGAATCCCCCTCTACATCCTCGCCCTGGTGGTGGTGCTCACCGCCGCCGTGGGTGCCTGGCTGGGCCTGCAGCCGCCCGTGACCGCACCGCCGATGGAATTGCGCTGGCGTGCCGACACCGAGGGCGCGCTGCTGCCGGCGCCGGGCAGCGGGGTGCAGGTGCGTTTCCTCGGGGTGTCCACGCTGCTGCTCGACGACGGCGAAACCGCCATCCTGACCGACGGCTTCTTCTCCCGCCCCGGCAAGCTGCAAAGCCTGCTCGGCCAGGTCGAGCCGGATCTGCAGGCCATCACGCGCGGCATGGCCCGGGCCGACATTGGTGCGGCCGGCAGCCGGCTGAAGGTGGTGATTCCGGTGCATTCCCACTATGACCATGTCATGGACGCACCCGAGGTGGCGCTGCGCACCGGCGCGCTGCTGCTGGGCTCCGACTCCACCGCCAATGTGGGCCGCGGCTGGGGCCTGCCGGAGGCGCAGATCCGGGTGGCCACGCTGGGTGCGCCCATGCAGTTTGGCCGCTTCACTGTCACGCTGTGGCCATCACAGCACCTGCCCACCGGATTTACCGGCGGCACCATCACCAAGCCGCTGAAGCCCCCGGCGCGGGCTTTTGCCTACAAGGAAGGGCAGAGCTACGCGGTGCACGTGGCGCATGGCGGGCGCACGCTGCTCATCAACGGCACGGCCGGTTTTGTGCCGGGCGCGCTGCGGGCGGCGCCGGCCGAGGTGGTGCTGCTGGGCATTGGCGCGCTGGGCCGGCAGGACGAAGCCTACCGCGCGGCTTACTGGCAGGGCGTGGTCACCACCGTGGGCGCGCGGCGGGTGATTCCCATCCACTGGGACGATTTCTGGATTCCGTCCGATCTGCCCTTGCAGCCCATCCCGCCGCCGCTGGACGATTTCGAGGCCAGCATGGATTTCCTGCGCCGCCAAGGCAAAACCAGCGGTGTCGATGTGCGGCTCCCGCTGGCGTGGGAGCCCATGGACATCTGGGCGGGGCTGCCGCCGCCGGCAGCGGGCCGCTGATCTCCGGTAATCTTTTGCTCCTGAAAATATAGCATCTGCGCTAGATTGGGTGCTGGCCAGGGGCATAAAACAGCCCGAAAACATCCCCCACAGACCCCCAGCGGCCCCGCGGGGACCGGCACACAGTGCCAAAAAATGCCGTTTTTCAGCAGAAAGCGTGCGTTACCGGCGGTTTGCGTCGGATTGGCGACAGCGAAAGTACACAAATGCTGCGACATTCCCGGCAACCTGCTTTGGTACGCGGCGGTATCAAGCCTTCGCATGCTGCTGTTTCACCGGGAGAATCCTGTGCGCCCCATCTCTGCCTGTCTTGCTGTTCTGGCCCTGTGTG
>DASWYJ010000001.1:0-3801 GCA_036405035.1 Burkholderiaceae bacterium | reverse complement strand
TCGAATATTTGATACGTTGCCCATGGCTGCCGTTGCCTTCCCAACTATGAACTCCCTCAAGCTTGCCACGCTTGCAAAAATTCTGCAGTTGGAGCAGCCTACTCACAGAGCACTCGCTGATGCCAAAACCACCTTGGCGGTACTGCTCGAGTCTAGATCGAGAGCGAGACACGGCCCGCCAGCTAGCTATTAAATATGTCCAAAATGTTGCTAAGGTGGTCATCTATTGAGTAGCGCTGTCTGCAGAAAACTGATTTCGCGCTAGACCAAACCTTCGTAGCAATCTCCTGGCACTATTGGCACCGAATCTCGAACTGCCGATCTCTCGCCTTCTTCCTTTCGCTCCTAATCCAGTCCTGTATCTGCGCGCTCTGCGGTTGCCGCGCCAATGCGTCGAGCCTCTGGATTTCGGCGTCTAGAAGCCGGCACTCTGCAGCACGGTCAAAGGTGGGTTGCTGGGTGCCTCTAACCACTGTTTGAGCTGGAACCATATCAATAGCTACGCCGGTTGGCTGCTGCGTAGTGGGTGCATTGGCAAACGGCGGCAGCATGCCGATGGGCGCAGAGTCCACGCGCAGCTGGGTGGCGGTGGCGCCTTGCGGGCAGTGTCCTTCGGTGTAGGTGGTGCTGCCATTCACCGTGCACTTGCTTACCGTGCGCACGGTTGAACTTTCGGTGTTGTATGCGGGGAAACCCAACCCCATGTCGGCATTGCGAGGGGATGCCGAGGGAGAAGTTGGCACGGGCTGCTGCTGGGGCGTGGGAGTTGCCGGTGCCAATGGGGGTGGTTTGGCTGACAGGGCTACGCGCTTTTGCTCCAGCAGCCAATTGCCACCCACCCACAGTGCCGCGAGTACACCTATCCAGAACAAGGCCATGCGCAGCATGCCGGCCACCGGCCCCTGTTGCGGAGGGCGAATCGGTGCATCGTCGGCGCTGCGCCGCTGGCGCATGTAGTCGCGGTCGGCCAGCCCCATGGCGTGTGTCCTTTTTGGTATGGCGGTTATCCAAAAGTGTAGCGAGAGAAGGGTTCTGCGCGCTTTCCTGGCGCGTGTAGCGGTGCGCTCCAGCTAGACTCATTGCATGCCCCCCATCGCCGTCATCGACTTCGAAACCACCGGCCTCTCCCCCGACATGGGCGACCGCGCAACCGAGGTCGCCATCGTGCTGGTGGAGGGCGACCGGATCGTGGACCGTTTTCAGAGCCTGATGAATGCCGGCGTGCGCATCTCGCCGTTCATCGAGGCGTACACCGGCATCAGCAACGCGATGGTGGCCGCGGCACCGCCGGCCGAGCGGGTGATGGCCGATGCCAGCCGCTTCGTGGGCAGCGCGCCCATGGTGGCGCACAACGCGTCGTTTGACCGGCGCTTCTGGGCGGCGGAGCTGGCGCGGGTGGGGCATGCGGCGCCGCAGCCGTTTGCCTGCACGCTGCTGCTGGCGCGCCGGCTCTACCCCGAGGCGCCCAACCACAAGCTGGGCTCGCTGGCCTCCTTTCACAACCTGCCTTCCTCGGGCCGCGCCCACCGGGCCTTGGCCGATGCGGAAATGGCCGCCGCGCTGCTGGCCCGCATTCGCCACGACATGGGCCGGCGCTACGGCGTGCACAACGCGCAGCACGATGTGCTGGTGCAGTTGCAGGGCTGCCAGCGCAAGGCGGTGCCGGCGGCGCTAGCGCGCCTTGCGCAGGCAGCGTAGCGGCCGCCATTGCCCCCACAACGCCCGTTGCCGGAGATACGGCCGCAGGTGCCCCGCAGCAGGTGGCTGGTCATAATCATTGAAGTCCCTTTCCTCAGGAGCGCTCCATGACCTGGTTGATCCTTGGCCTCATCCTGTTCCTTGGCATCCACTCCACCCGCATCGTGGCGGAAGGCTGGCGCACCGGCATGCTTGCGCGGCTGGGCGAAACGCCCTGGAAGGGCCTGTACACGCTGGTGTCGCTGGCGGGCTTTGTGCTGCTGTGCTGGGGCTATGGGCAGGCGCGCATGCAGACCACGGTGCTGTGGGGGCCACCGGTGGCCATGCGGCATGTGGCGGCGCTGCTCACGCTGGTGGCCTTTGTGATGCTCGTGGCGGCCTATGTGCCGCGCAACGGCATCAAGGCGCGGCTGCGGCACCCCATGCTGCTGTCGGTCAAGGTGTGGGCCCTGGCCCATCTGCTGGCCAATGGCAACCTGGCCGATGTGGTGCTGTTTGGCGCCTTCCTGGTGTGGGCGGTGCTGTGTTTCCGCGCCGCCCGCCAGCGCGACCGGGCCGGCGCCATCACCTACCCGCCGGGCACCACGGCGGGCACGGTCACCACGGTGGTGGTGGGGCTGCTGGCGTGGGTGGTGTTTGCCTTCTGGCTGCACGGCCTGCTGATTGGCGTGCGGCCTTTCGGCATGTAGGGGCGGGGCCGGGGGGCCGCGCCCTGCCCGGCCTGCCTAGCAGCCCAGCGCGGCCATGCGGCTCCTGCCGCGCTTCTGCTCGTCGCGCAGGCCGTCCTTCACCTTGGCGGGGTAGTTCTGCGCGAGCATGGCTTCCAGCTCGCTGCCCCGCACCTTGAGGAAATCGCACTCCTGGCCTTTGTCGACCACCGGCGCAGCGCTGCCGCCGCCACCACCGCTGGCGGTGGCTTCGCCACGCGGGCGGCCGACTTCCAGCTGCTGGGTGCCGCTCTTGACGATTTCGCGCGGGCCGCCGATCTCGGCCGGCGCAGCGTTCGCATTGGCGGCGCGGATGCGGCTGATCTCCGATTCAGGCGCGGGCCCGGTGGGCAGTGTGGCGGGCGGGCAATCGGGGTCGGGCGTGCTGGTCACGCAGGTGTTGTTGGCGCGGCCACGGCCACCGGAGGTCTGCCCGGCCACGGTGCCGCCACCGCCACGCGGGCCGGCACCCGATGGCACACCGGCCAGCGGCGGTGGCGCGGCTTCCAGGGCGTCGGGCGCCTTGTCGCGCGCCCAGGGGGCCACCAGCTCGAACTTGCCATAGTTCTCCAGCAGCCAGCGGCCGCCGTAGAAGGCGCCGGTCAGTGCGCCGGCGAGCAGCACCAGCCACAGCAGCCGGCGCGGCAGGCGCGAAGGCGCGGGCGGCATGTAGGGGCGCTTGACGTCGTCGTAGGGCCGGAGCTTGAAGAGGTCTTCAGGATCGGCGGAGCTCATGGTGTGTCCTTGCTGGTTGGTGGGCCGCGCGGTGCGCCACGGGCCGTTGGGGCCATTTTATTTTCCACGGGGCACTGCAGGGGCCTGTGGTGGTATTTTTTGCCTATTTTATGGCTCTGGCCAGCGTCATTGCTGGAAAGTTTGCTATATAAAAAGAAGCAATCCTGAATTGGGGTGGCGGGCATTGGCCGTGCCCTGCGCGGGAGGGCCCGCTTTGGCAGAATGTACCCGCAGGGCGGCACGCTGCGCCGTGGCACCTCTTCGTTGACTTCACCCCCCACCCAAATCCCACCATGACCCTGCCTGCCATGATGCCCTGCCCTGCCTCTCTTCGTGCCGGCCTGCGCGGTGTGCGCCAAGGAATGGCTGCGGCGCTGATGCTGGCTGCGCTGGGCGCGGCGGCGGCCGAGCGGCCCGCCGCGCCGGCACCGGCATTCGTGCAGTTCGGCGGCGGCGACGACCGGCTGGCCGCGGCCACGGTAGGCCTGGTCTGGCCCTGGGACTGGCAGCGCCCGCTGATGGGCGGGCAGCTCAGCGGCTACTGGGAGGGCGCGCTGGCCCACTGGAGCGTGCGCGGGGCGCAGGGCGGCCGCAGCACGTTTGCCATGGTGTCGCTGGTGCCCATGCTGCGCTACCGCTTCGATGCGGGGCGTTCGCCGTG